>JABEVH010000177.1 GCA_013043915.1 Pseudomonadales bacterium | reverse complement strand
GACCGAAAAATTGATTTCCCAACGAACACGGGACCCCGTAGGTGTTGATGTAAATGTCAGCTGACCACGATGATCCTTCAAGGGAGCTCCACCCCGCGTAATCCGGTAATCGATACGCTTATTAGGTTCAGTGGCCACCACCGTCTCTTCCAGGGTCAAAGGCCAGAAGCCTATACGCCTGACTGAACCCGTACCATTGAGTTCAGCATCACCATTTCGTATGCGGCGACAAGGAACACCAAAGACCGTTCCTAATCGGTCATGATCAGAGAGTTGGGCATAAATCGCTTCAACGCTCCCGGAAAATTCCTGCTCAATTTTGATGCTATGTCGACTCATCATCACTCTCCCTGATACATAACATTGAACCCTTAGGCGATGACATGATGCATGCGTACAGCACTGATGTCACCCATGAAATGGGGCAACTCGCATCACCTCCTCCATCGTAGTCAACCCTTGCGCCACTTTTTGCGCCCCCCCCAAACGCAAGGGGCGAAGTCCCTCCCGGTAGGCTAGTTCCCGTAGGGACTGCAGCGGAGCACCATCGCCAACCAACTTCTTCATGGCATGGGAGAATACCAGAGTTTCATAAATACCCATTCTCCCAAGGTATCCTGTATCTCGGCATTCCAGACAACCTCGGCCTAACATTATCTTTTTGGGTGCCGTTGACTTCCAAGGCTTAGTTAATTCAGCCCAGCCTTGAAGGTCTGTTTCAGTCTCCACCTTACAATAAGGACATAATGTGCGTACTAGGCGTTGCGCCATAATACCCAGCACGGTTGCTGAAATAAGAAAGGGTGGCACTCCAATGTCCATCAATCGCGTGATGGAGGAAGGGGCATCGTTGGTATGCAGCGTAGAGAGTACCAAATGCCCGGTCAGTGCAGCCTGTATAGCCATATCCGCCGTTTCAGTGTCTCGGATTTCCCCCACCATAATGATGTCAGGATCCTGCCGCATCAAAGCGCGTATCCCATCAGCAAAGTTCAAATCAATCCCAGGTTGCACCTGCATCTGATTAAAACTTGGTTCCAGCATTTCTATCGGGTCTTCAACGGTACAGACATTGACTTCATCCGTCGCCAGTTGCTTCAGGGTGGAATACAGGGTAGTGGTCTTACCTGACCCGGTCGGACCCGTGACTAAAATTATCCCGTTAGGCTGATGCGTCATGCCTTGCCATTTTTCAAAGTCATCCCCCACCAGCCCGAGCTGTTTAAAACTACGCAGCAAAACATCGGGATCAAAAATACGCATCACCAGCTTTTCACCAAACGCTGTGGGCATGGTTGACAATCGCAACTCAACCTCCTCACCGCTTGGTCGACGTGTTTTGAGTCGACCATCCTGGGGCTTGCGTTTTTCCGCAATATTCATGCGCCCCAAGATCTTGATACGCGCGGTAACAGCCGTGAGTACAGCGACAGGAAACTCATAAATATTATGCAGAACACCATCGATACGAAAACGCATGCGTCCAATATCCCGACGCGGCTCGAGATGAATATCACTAGCCCTCTGGTCAAAAGCATATTGAAAAAGCCAGTCAACAATGCTGACGATATGCTGATCATTGGCATCAGGCGAACCTAATTGACCCAGTTCCAGTAGCTGTTCAAGCTGAACAACACGCTGACCTGAGCCATCGGCACCAGAAGCCCGCTCAATGGAACGCGCCAGTTTATAAAACTCCAGGCTATAACGATGCAGATGCTCTGGATTGGCGACAACACGTCGTATGACCTTATCACGCAGGGTCGTTTGTAAATCCTGTATCCACTCAGAATGAAAGGGTTGAGCCGTTGCGACAACTACTTCATCTCGTGTGACGGAAATTGCTAAAATCTCATGTATCTGCGCAAATTTATAAGACATCACCGCAGTCACTTGCGCTGCATTGATCTTCAGAGGATCAATCGGAGCGACAGGCAATTCGGCCTTGGCTGCCAACCATGCCGTTAGCGCAGAAATATCCAGCACGGCAGACTCTTTACTTTGATCAGCGAACCCAAAACGCGCTATGACTTGCAAAGGATGCCAGAGCAACTGATCACGTGAACGTGGTGAGCTCTTAACTAACATCGCATCGCGCTCTATCAGCAGCCCATCACGTTTCAACTCGTCCAGACACCAGTTTAAATCGACTCGCCAAGATCCTTTAGGCCGTGGGTTTGTGTCTTTTGTAATGGTCAATTTAAATACCAGCCCTTACTGAACATGGGTATGTCCTACCACTTTTTAGTCTAACACTATCAAGCTATCAATCTTAGTTAGACGTAGAGAAAACATGAACTAAACTAGGTGAGGTCATTACTCGCAAAGATCACACACGATGGCTAATACCGGTGTTGAGGAATTTCTGCAGCTGGACACTGAACTCATTGATGAATTCATGGCCTGCTACCGGGATGCCCGGGAAGAAATTCATCAGTGCATTCAAACCTTGAGCCTGCATAATGACAGCGCCTCTATAAACACCTTATTTCGCGCCATGCACTCCCTGAAGGGAAACTGCCGCATGGTATATCTTGACCCCTACGTTGACAGTCTGCATGAACTGGAAGAGATCGTATCTGACCTGCGTGACATGCATATCGAATATACTTCCAGTATGGGTGATTTTTTTGTGGAAGCTACTGAGTGTATTCACGATCAGCTGGTGAATCTGGTACGCACCCGGGCCATGGATACTGACGGACTTGATCTCCTTACGGACTGGGTACAAAAAGTACGCTCTCCCGAGGCAGTTTCTTCTCAGGATATTTATCTTAAAGCGGCTGCATCACTGCGCGGAGAAGGCAGTGAACCCGTTTCAACCTACCCTACCCTACCCGTCCTGCCCGGTGATCTCGACCTCATGCAACAAATGGCACAAAGACTGGATGCTTTAAGCATTTACCGACGAGGAAGACTGGAACAAATCCAGGATTTGGCTCGTTTACTCAATGAGGCACTTAATTGCCCTGTCGATGCTTCACAATTAACCGCTGCTGTTTACATGCATGATCTTGGCATGGCTTTCGTCCCTCACGGCATTTTCAATAAAGAGGGAAACCTAAGCCGTGAAGAATTAAGAATGATTCAAGCTCATGTCGATATTGGTTATCTACTACTTCGCCGCATGGAACACTGGGACGATGCTGCCACCATGGTACTGCATCACCATGAACGCCATGACGGCCAAGGTTACCCCCAGCGCCTTGTGGGTCAGGACATCCATATAGGCGGGTGTATTCTAGCGTTGGTTGATACCTACTGCTCAATCACGAATGAGCGATCTGACAGAAACTTCAAACGCTCCCTGCTCAGCGCCATTACAGAAATCAACTCAAGCAAAGGCATGCAATTTGACCCTGAAATGGTGGAGGTTTTTAACGAAGTGGTGCGCACACACCTCCTGAAGCGGTAGAATAACAATTGCATGTTCGATCACACTTTAACCGTGACCCTATTTGCTCTACAATTTTACACCGCATTTCAACCACCCCTCCGGCAGTTTGGCATCCACCCTCCACGATGTCGCCGCCGGCCTAGTCGAGGATTTTGTCGTGCTTGAAGACTATCGCAAACAGGCTGCTGAACGCACAGCGCAGGGCATACCTGCTAAAGCTCTGGATGAAAGCCAGGTATCTGATCTGATCAAGTTGCTGAAAAGCCCGCCAGCGGGAGAAGAATCCTTCCTGCTGGATCTGTTTGAGAATCGTGTACCTGCCGGTGTAGATCCCGCCGCTTATGTCAAGGCCGCTTTTATGGCTGCTATAACACGAGGAGAAGCCTCCTCACCGCTGATCTCCCGCGAGCGCGCTGTTTATCTGCTGGGCACCATGCTGGGAGGCTATAACGTAGAGCCTCTGGTACATTTGCTGGATGTGCCTGATTTGGCAGCTCATGCCATGGAAGCCTTGAAAGGCACGTTGCTGATGTTTGATGCATTTCATGATGTCGAAGAAAAAGCCAAAGCCGGCAACTTGCACGCCAAACAACTGATCCAGAGCTGGGCTGATGCTGAATGGTTCACTCGGCGCAAAGAAGTCCCACAAAAGATAACCGTGACCGTTTTCAAGGTGAGCGGCGAGACCAATACTGACGATTTGTCCCCCGCACAAGATGCGTGGAGCCGTCCAGATATTCCCCTGCATGCCTTGGCTATGCTGAAAAATGCACGTGACGGCATTACACCGGATGTTCCTGGCAATGTTGGACCTATCCGTCAGCTTGAAGCCCTCAAAGCCCTTGGTCACACGGTGGCTTATGTGGGTGACGTCGTGGGTACCGGTTCCAGCCGTAAATCTGCCACCAACTCTGTACTCTGGCACACAGGCCAGAATATACCGCATATCCCTAACAAGCGGGATGGCGGCATTTGCATAGGCAGCAAGATTGCTCCCATATTTTTCAACACCATGGAGGATGCAGGTGCGTTACCTTTTGAGACCGATGTCAGTGCTCTTAATACTGGTGATGTGATCGACATTTACCCCTATGAAGGCAAGATTACACGCCATGATCAGTCCGATATACTCAGTACATTTACGCTTAAGAGCCAGGTATTGCTTGATGAGGTACAGGCGGGCGGGCGTATCAACCTGATTATTGGGCGCAGCTTGACCGCCAAGGCACGTGATTCCCTGAGCTTGGAACCCCTCACGACATTCCGCCTGCCTCAACAGCCGACCGATACGGGCAAAGGGTATACCTTAGCGCAAAAGATGGTTGGCAAGGCTTGTGGCGTAGCCGGAGTTCGTCCCGGAACCTACTGCGAACCCCGCATGACGACGGTTGGTTCTCAGGATACCACCGGCCCCATGACCCGTGATGAACTGAAAGATTTGGCTTGTTTGGGCTTTTCAGCAGACTTGGTCATGCAGTCCTTTTGCCATACGGCTGCTTACCCTAAGCCTGTGGATGTGCAGATGCACCATAGCCTGCCTGATTTTATCATGAATCGTGGCGGGGTGGCTTTGCGCCCGGGTGACGGCATCATCCATAGTTGGTTAAATCGCATGCTCCTGCCTGACACGGTCGGAACAGGCGGTGACTCCCATACCCGATTCCCGATTGGAATTTCCTTTCCTGCGGGATCGGGACTGGTAGCCTTTGCGGCAGCCACGGGCGTCATGCCCCTGGATATGCCCGAGTCTATCCTGGTTCGTTTTCACGGCAAAATGCAACCAGGCATCACCCTTCGTGATTTAGTACATGCCATTCCCTACTACGCGCTTAAAAAGGGCCTGTTAACCGTAGAGAAAAAGGGCAAAAAGAATGTTTTCAATGGCCGCATTCTGGAAATTGAAGGACTTGAAGAGCTTACCGTTGAGCAAGCGTTTGAATTGTCAGATGCTTCTGCAGAACGATCTGCTGCTGCTTGCACCATTACCTTATCTGAGTCCAGTGTTGCAGAGTATTTGACGTCCAATATCACACTACTGAAATGGATGATGGCCAACGGTTACGGTGATGCCCGCACAATTACTCGCCGTATTCAGGCTATGCAAGCCTGGTTGGCTAATCCTTCCTTGATGCGCGCTGACAAAGATGCAGAATATGCAGCTATCATCGACATCGATCTTGCTGAGGTCCGTGAACCCATACTGTGCTGTCCGAATGACCCTGATGATGCCAAACTGCTCAGCCAAGTTGCAGGAGACACCATCAATGAGGTCTTTATCGGCTCTTGCATGACCAATATTGGCCATTTCAGGGCAGCTGGTAAATTGCTTGAGAAAGTTGAAGGCGGCTCTCTCAGCACGCGTCTATGGATTGCTCCTCCCACGCGCATGGATGAACATCAGCTCAAGGAGGAAGGCTATTACAATATCTATGGTCGTGCTGGCGCTCGCACAGAAATGCCAGGTTGTTCGCTATGCATGGGCAATCAAGCACGTGTAGCTCCCAACAGCACAGTAGTTTCCACATCAACTCGCAACTTCCCTAATCGACTCGGACAAGGTGCCAATGTATATCTGGCCTCTGCTGAATTGGCTTCGGTGGCAGCAGTTATGGGAAAATTGCCAACAGTTGCTGAATATATGGAGTATGCCCAGAAAATCAATTCCATGTCGGCGGATATCTACCGCTACATGAATTTTGATCGTATGCCCGATTACACACAGCAAGCCAATAGCATCCAGGTGGCCCAGGTCTCCTGAAGCCATATACCCTGAATCAGGGCTGGCGCCTTCATAGGTCTCAGCCCCGTGGGGTAGTGTTATGAAACAGCACGTGTCATGATACGAACTGACGCCCCCTAGGGGGCGTTTTAGTCATCCGGAGGCAGGATTTATGCGTATTTTTACCAAGCTGCTAGGGTGCATATTCGCACTGTTAGCCCTTTGCAGTCATGCGGATAACACGGAGCTGACTATACTTAGTTATCATGAAATCGCTGATCATGAAAGTGCTTTGGTACCTTTTTATACAGTGACCCCCACCAATTTCATTCGACAAATGGATTGGTTGAAAAATAATGGCTATCACTTTGTCAGCATGGATGACCTACTTGCTGATAGGGCAGGAAAGCGTAATTTGCCTGATAAAGCCGTCCTGATCACCTTTGATGATGGCTATCAATCTGTTTATACCTACGCATTCCCCATTTTGAAAATGTTCCATGCTCCCGCGGTCATCGCCTTAGTAGGAGCATGGTTGAATGCACCTGAAAATGGGCGAATTAACTTCGACGGGAAAGAAGTTGCTCGTTCAGAACTGCTTTCCCGCGATGAATTACACGAGATGATAAAGAGCGGCCTTATAGAAATCGCTAGCCACACCTATGACATGCATCGAGGCGCTTTATCTAATCCTCAGGGTAACATGGAGCCTGTAGCTACCGCTCGGCTATGGTCAGCCACTGATCATCATTATGAAGATGAAGCCACCTATGAGCACCGGATAACGGCAGATCTAGAAAAGAATAATGAATTTCTCAAGCGTTATACCGGCAAGGCACCACGCATCATCGTATGGCCTTACGGCAGGTACAATATTGAATTACGGCGCCAGGCTGAAAAGCTCGGCATGCCCATTGGGCTGACCCTAGATGACGGCCCCAATACCCCTGACACCCCACTGTGGGGCTTACGCCGCATTCTGGTTGATAAAACCACCACCGTATGGGACATCAAAACAGAAATTGATAAACGAAATCAGGGACAGGTGGATGAAGGCCGCCCTAACCATATTATGCATATTGATCTGGACTATATTTACGATCCCGATCAAAAACAAGAAGAAAAGAATCTGGGCAGGTTACTCGACCGTATCATTGCTATGGGTTCCGATACCGTTTACCTGCAAGCCTTCGCTGATCCCGATGGTAATGGTGCCGCTGATATGACGTACTTCCCGAATCGTCATGTCCCCATGCGAGCTGACCTCTTCAACAGAGTGGCATGGCAGATCTCCACACGCACGCAGGTTAAGCGTATCTATGCCTGGATGCCTCTATTAGCTTGGCAATTACCGGCACAAGACCCTGCCGCACACGATACGGTCGTTACCTTGCCGCCGCCTAACCAGCCCAACCATGTCTCCATGGGCTATCCGCGCCTATCTCCGTTCTCATCACGTGCTCGTCGCACCATCCGTGATATTTTTGAGGATCTGGCACGTAATACCCCGCTGGATGGCATATTGTTTCATGATGACATCACGCTTTCTGATTATGAAGATGATAGTCGCTTTGGCCGTAAGACCTATCAAGAATGGGGCTTGCCTGGCACTGTGGCCGATATTCGAAAAAACGACGACCTCATGGCACGATGGACTCTATTGAAAATAAATTATCTTGATAATTTTGCTGACAGCATTGCCGCCACTGTCAATGACGAGCAACCAGGTTTACGCTTAGCGCGAAATATGTATGCTCAGGTAGTACTCAATCCTCATTCTGAGACCTGGTACGCGCAGTCGCTACCCAATTCACTGCATAACTATGACTACACGGCCATTGAAGCCTTCCCCTACATGGAACAAGCCAGTGACCCTATTGCCTTCTACCATGACCTGGTGGAACGTGTTAAAGCATTTCCCGATGGGCTGCAAAAAACCGTCTTTGAGCTACAAACTGTTGACTGGCGCACCGGTAAGCCTGTTCCCGATCAAGAACTTGCCGATACCATCAAAAGACTGCGCTCATGGGGTGTACAAAACATCGCCTACTACCCTGACGACCTCTATAATAATCATCCTGATCCGGCGGTTATTCGTCCTGCCCTGGAACAAAAAGTTGATCGCACTCAACCCTAAGGTGATGCATGCTGCATACCGTTCTGCATAGTTTCTGGCATGCCCTCCTTGGGTTTGCCTTTTATTATCCGCTATTTATGTCCTATCTATGGATGATAGGTGCTTTATTGTTTTACTGGCGTATCGAACGGCATGATCCTCCACCGCAGCACCCCCTAATTCTGGACCCAACACCGCCGGTAAGTGTACTTATTCCCTGTTATAACGAGGAAGATAACGCAGAAGAAACGCTGCGCTATGCCCTAAATCTGGATTACCCTGACTTTGAAGTGATTGCTATCAATGATGGCAGCAAGGATGCTACTGCCCTCCTACTGAACCAATTGACCGCCCAATACCCCAGACTGAGGGTGGTGCATCTAGCGCGAAATCAGGGCAAGGCTATGGCGTTACAAGCAGGAAGTTTACTAGCACGTCATGAAATCCTGTTGTGTATTGATGGTGATGCCCTGCTCGACCGACAGGCTGCGCACTGGATGGTAAGACACTTTGTCAACAACCCTGAAGTCGCTGCTGTGACAGGAAACCCGCGCATAAGAAACCGTTCTACCCTGCTAGGGCGTGTACAGGTGGGCGAGTTCTCTTCCATAGTAGGCATGATCAAACGCGCCCAACGCAGTTTCGGACGCCTGTTCACGGTATCGGGAGTAATCACGGCATTTCGTAAATCAGCCATCCATCAGGTGGGTTACTGGAGCGATGATGTCCTGACTGAGGATATTGATATCACCTGGAAACTCCAACGCGCCGGCTGGGATGTGCGTTTTGAAACCAATGCGCTGGTTTGGATCTTAATGCCAGAAACCTTACGTGGGCTGTGGAACCAGCGTTTGCGTTGGGCCACCGGTGGCGCCCAAGTGCTTATCAAGAATGCACGAGCACTCTTCTTGCCTAATCAGAACCATATGTGGCCATTGCTGCTGGAGCTGTTACTCAGCTTGGTCTGGTCCTATGGCATGCTGATGATCACCTTCGTCTGGGTCCTAGGCCTGGTAACACCTGATCGATATTTTCCCCATATAAGCTCTCCACTGATTCCGGATCAAGGTGGAGTATTGTTGGCTGCTACCTGTCTTGCTCAGTTTGGTTTGGCCAAATGGCTGGACAGTCGTTATGACCGGGGCTTGGGTCGCAACTATTACTGGATGGTCTGGTACCCCCTGGTTTTCTGGCTCATCAACACCTGTGCTACCATCGTTGCCTTTCCCAAAGCATTGCGCTGGGGAGCAGGGCAGCGTGCCCGATGGGTTAGCCCTGACCGGGGCATACGCCCGGGCGGTTCTTTATGACTGATCGCCTAATCATCAATGCCTCAGGAGAAATGAGCTGGTCCCGCCGATTACTGACCTGGGTCAGTACCACCCTACTTTGGGGCATCTGGCTTTATTTATGGGAACCCATAGGCCATAAGTTCAGATTGGCCATGCAGGGACATCAGCATCACTTTCAGCCTATGATGCATGTGGTGAGTACTTTATCACCAGTATCCCTAACCCACGCCCTCTTTGCCCTGATAGGAACCACAACCACCTTGTTACTTTGGACATTTCTACCCGGCAAGGCACGAACTTACCATCATGGCGTGGAGGTATTAGGTGACTACGCCCGCTATTTTCACCTCAGTGAGACCTCGATCAAGGAGGCCCGGGAAAGCCAGATCTGCGTGGTTCATCATAACGATGAAGGGAAAATCCTGAGCATAGCAACTCAACCCCACGACCGCGAGAATCCCCTCGCTTTAGCCATGGGGAGGAAAGCGGGAATTTGATGTTGACTTAGATTTCACTTGCAATATACAGAACGCAGCAATATAATGTTTTGTGTGAGCGATTACACCATAAAATACAAGAACAACCTGAATGTGGTTTACTCCTGCAAGTACCATGTTATATGGTGTCCGAAGTATAGGCGCTCGGTCTTGG
>JABEVH010000176.1 GCA_013043915.1 Pseudomonadales bacterium | reverse complement strand
CATGCAGATTAATCACTCCATGCAGGGACTCAGGGCCAAGACAAGGAATGACACTGCCTGCCAAAATCTGGGTATAGATAGACTGCAATAGTTGCAGGGTGCTGTCGTGTTCCATGGGTCTTAACTCCTGTTGATATAGATCCTTCTAATATTCAGCAAAAGGCAGGCCAACTGCGTTAGAAAGTTAACTGGCTGTTAGGTAAGCAATTCTTCTGCTGGGTATGCCTGCATATGGCAGTGATCAGGGTTATCAACACTACATTGTCACAATTAAGACAGCTGGAGATCTTCCCCATAGGCGGTGAGAAGTCGAGTGGCTGTACCGACGTAAGTCGCGTCGTTTTTGTCGTGATCTTCACAGCTCATGGTGGGTGTTTGTTATGAAGAGTACGCAGCTTCTGAGTGACGTTATTAAGAAATATATAAAACAACAAGATAGAATTTAATGGCTGGCTGGCACAAAGAGTGCAGAACTAGGGGTGCACCGGAGGCACGCAGCAGCAGGCCCGTGCACCAGCTCGAAGCCCGCACAGCAATGTTGCGTGTGGAATGTAACCCTGGAGGAGAAACTTATCATGGCATTGCGTCAATGCGCCATTTACGGCAAAGGAGGTATCGGGAAGTCCACCACGACTCAAAATCTGGTGGCAGCCCTGGCCGAAGCCGGCAAGAAGGTAATGATCGTAGGTTGCGATCCGAAAGCAGATTCGACACGTCTGATTCTACATGCCAAGGCGCAAAATTCCATTATGGAAATGGCCGCTGAAGCAGGAACCGTGGAAGATCTCGAACTCGATGATGTGCTGAAAGCAGGTTATCGCGGTATTCGCTGTGTTGAATCAGGTGGACCTGAGCCAGGAGTCGGTTGTGCAGGGCGTGGCGTTATTACGGCCATCAATTTCCTGGAGGAAGAAGGGGCCTACGAAGAAGATCTCGACTTCGTGTTTTATGACGTGCTCGGTGACGTGGTCTGTGGCGGTTTCGCTATGCCCATTCGCGAGAACAAGGCTCAGGAAATTTACATCGTTTGCTCGGGTGAAATGATGGCTATGTATGCTGCCAATAATATCGCCAAGGGTATTGTGAAGTACGCCAACTCGGGCAGTGTGCGTTTAGCTGGACTGATTTGCAATAGCCGCAATACCGACCGTGAAGACGATCTGATTGTGGCTCTGGCTGAAAAGCTGGGCACACAGATGATCCATTTTGTACCGCGTGACAACGTTGTGCAGCGCGCTGAAATTCGCCGTATGACCGTGATTGAGTACGATCCCAAGGCCAAGCAGGCGGATGAATACCGCTCCCTGGCTAACAAGATCATCGAAAATCGCAAGTTTGTCATTCCGACGCCGGTCACCATGGATGAACTTGAAGCCCTGCTGATGGAGTTTGGCATCATGGATGAAGAGGACACCTCCATCATCGGCAAGACAGCAGAGGAAGAATCTGTGGCATTGGCTTAATCCAGTACCTGGCCGCGTCAGCGGCCAGTGTCTTGAGAAAGGTTGATGTTGAACGTAGGTATTCACGCGGAGACAGATCATGACGAACGGTATGGATAACTTGTCGAAAGACGAGGTGGAGTCACTGATTCAGGAAGTGCTGCAGGTTTATCCTGAAAAGGCTAAAAAAGATAGGGCCAAGCACTTAGCTGCCAATGAACCTGAGGCTGAACAATCAAAGAAATGCATTATATCGAATAAAAAGTCACAACCTGGTTTGATGACCATCCGTGGTTGCGCCTACGCCGGCTCCAAAGGCGTGGTCTGGGGGCCGGTCAAGGATATGATACATATCTCGCATGGACCTGTCGGTTGTGGACAGTACTCGCGAGCAGGACGCCGTAACTATTACATCGGCACCACTGGCATCAATACATTCGTGACCATGAACTTTACCTCTGATTTTCAGGAAAAGGACATTGTGTTTGGCGGAGATAAAAAGCTGGCCAAACTGATCGACGAAATCGAAACGTTGTTTCCTTTGAATAAGGGGATATCGATTCAGTCGGAATGCCCGATCGGGTTGATTGGCGATGACATTGAAGCCGTATCTAAACGCAAGGCAGCTGAGCATGAAACCACCATAGTTCCGGTGCGTTGTGAAGGCTTTCGTGGCGTGTCGCAGTCATTGGGGCATCATATTGCCAATGATACGATCCGTGATTGGGTCCTGAGTAAACGCGATGACGACACCAGCTTTGCCAGCACTCCCTATGATGTGGCCATCATCGGCGATTATAACATCGGTGGTGATGCTTGGTCGTCAAGAATCCTGTTGGAAGAGATAGGGCTGCGTGTGGTTGCGCAGTGGTCAGGGGATGGCACACTCTCCGAAATGGAGCTGACACCCAAGGTCAAGCTCAACTTGGTGCATTGCTACCGTTCGATGAATTACATCTCTCGCCATATGGAAGAAAAGTACGGTATTCCTTGGATGGAATACAACTTCTTTGGTCCAACCAAGACAGAAGAATCACTACGCGCCATCGCTGCAAATTTTGACGCTTCTATTCAGCAGAAGTGTGAAGAAGTCATTGCCCGGTACAAGCCGGAATGGGAGGCGGTGGTAGCAAAATACCGGCCACGTCTGGAAGGGAAGCGGGTCATGCTTTATGTGGGTGGTTTGCGTCCGCGCCATGTCATTGGGGCCTATGAGGATCTGGGCATGGATGTGGTGGGTACCGGATATGAATTCGGCCACAACGATGACTATGACCGTACCATCAAGGAAATGGGTGAGTCCACCTTGCTTTATGACGATGTGACAGGCTATGAATTTGAAGAGTTTGTCAAACGCGTTAAACCTGACTTGATAGGGTCGGGAATCAAGGAAAAATACATATTCCAGAAAATGGGTGTGCCCTTCCGGCAGATGCATTCCTGGGACTATTCAGGGCCTTACCACGGTTTTGATGGCTTCGCTATTTTTGCCCGCGATATGGACATGACCTTGAATAATCCATGCTGGAAAAAGCTGAAGGCTCCCTGGCAAAAGGATGAAGAGGCCAGTGAGCCGATGCGTGCCCAGGCTTGAGGTGACATGGCTGTAAATGGTCCACCCGCAGGGTGGAGTCCCGAAATCGTTGTCCACATAGGCGTGGCGCGAGAGGAGAAGAATCATGAGTCAGCAGGTTGATAACATCAAAACCAGCTATCCGTTGTTCCTTGAAGATGATTATGTGGAGATGCTGGCGCGCAAGCGCGATGATTTTGAAGAAAAGCATCCCCAGGAAAAAATTGATGAAGTGTTCCAGTGGTCTACGACCATGGAGTATCAGGAACTGAATTTTCAGCGCGAAGCGCTAACCATCAATCCGGCCAAGGCATGTCAGCCCTTAGGAGCAGTTTTGTGCTCCCTGGGTTTTGAAAAGACCTTGCCCTATGTCCATGGTTCGCAGGGCTGTGTAGCTTATTTTCGCTCCTATTTTAATCGCCATTTCAAGGAACCTATCGCCTGTGTTTCGGACTCCATGACCGAAGATGCAGCCGTATTTGGTGGTCAGCAGAACATGAAAGATGGTCTGCAGAATTGCCTGGCTACCTACAAGCCTGACATGATTGCCGTATCGACCACGTGCATGGCAGAAGTGATCGGCGATGATTTGAATGCATTTATCGGCAACTCCAGAAAGGAAGGATTTATTCCTCAGGATTATCCGGTGCCTTTCGCCCATACACCCAGTTTTGTCGGTAGCCACATCACCGGCTGGGACAATATGTTTGAAGGCATACTCCGCCATTTGACGCTCAATCATATGGAGGACAAGGTCGTTGGCAGCAATGGCAAGATCAATTTTGTGCCAGGATTTGAGACTTACTTGGGTAATTTCCGGGTCATCAAGCGCATGCTCAGCGAGATGAAGGTGGATTACACCCTGTTGTCTGATCCGGAAGAAGTGCTGGATACCCCCGCGGATGGACAATTTCGCATGTATGCGGGAGGGACGACTCTACAGGACGTCAAAGATGCTCCCAACGCGATGACTACCGTATTGCTGCAGCCCTGGCAGCTCGATAAGTCAAAGAAATTTGTGGAGACCACCTGGCATCAAGAGGTTCCCAAACTCAATATCCCCATGGGACTGGACTGGACCGATGACTTTCTTATGAAGGTCAGCGAAATAAGTGGCAAGCCCATCCCTGAGAGCCTGACCCGTGAGCGTGGCCGTTTGGTCGATATGATGACGGACTCGCATACCTGGTTGCATGGCAAACGTTTTGCGTTATGGGGTGATCCTGATTTTGTCATGGGGCTGGTTAAGTTTTTGATGGAGCTTGGGGCAGAACCCATCCATATCTTGTGCCACAACGGCAACAAGCGCTGGAAAAAAGCGATGGAATCTTTGTTGGAATCCTCACCCTATGGGAAATCAGCAAAAATTTACTCAGGCCATGATCTTTGGCATCTGCGCTCACTGGTGTTCACCGATAAGCCTGATTTTATGATCGGAAACTCCTACGGTAAATTCATACAACGCGACACCCTGCACAAAGGCAAGGAATTTGAAGTGCCCCTGATACGGCTTGGGTTTCCCATTTTTGACCGTCATCATCTGCATCGTCAGACTACGCTGGGTTATGAAGGAGCCATGCAGATATTGACCACATTGGTCAACAGTGTGCTTGAGCGTCTCGATGAAGATACGCGCGGGATGCAGTCAACGGATTTCAACTACGATCTGGTTCGTTGATATGTATGGCCGGGGAACGGGTTTCCCCGGCTTTGTTAACTCGCCGAGGAGTAATCGCTCATGCCCAGTGTCATGATACGTCGCAACAAGCAGGGCCAACTGACCCTGTATGTAGCCAAGAAGGATCTTGAAGCCAATGTAGTGACCATGGAGTTTGATGCCCCGGATCGCTGGGGTGGTGAATTAAAGCTAGAGGATGGAACAGCCTACTTTATTGAGCCGCTATCGGCCCCTCCTGGATTGCCCATTACCTTGCGTGCCAAGCGAGCCGGGGAGTCCTAGGATGGCCTTGTCAATCACTGCATCGGTCGTTGAACGCATGTTGCAACAGCTAAGCCTGGAGGATGAAGCCGGCTTTGACGTGGCTCTCTGGAGAATGCAGGGATATGCCGTCACCCTGTGTTCAGAGGATGACTTGCCTGCGAAGGTAACTCCGGTGGCAGCTTGTGATCGCTATAGAATTTTTTTAGTCGATAGTAGCCAGCACTGTGCCCGACTAACCCGTGATTATGATCGTGCGGTAGGCATCGTGGTGGCAGAAGTTAGCGATGAAAACTGACAGGATAGATAAGCCTTCTGAACAAGAGGCAGACTCTGTTGATTGCTCATCATGTCCTTATGATCTTAAGCGCCGCATGCATCAGTCTTGTCAGCCTGGAGATTGTTGTGTGGCCTCCGCGAGTGGTCGTCAGATTGAGCGTTTTTTTCGCAAACATCCGGATGAAGCTGTGCATTTTCTGGTGGATTCATATTGGGAGCGTCGGGCTGTGGCTGTCAGGTTTGCTCCCCTGGCAAACCTACAAGCCATGACAAGAGATGCTGATGAGGTAGTGAGGCGAGCGGTAGCCTCACGATTAGCTCCCCCTGATTTAGCCGCCCTGTTACAGGATGAGGATAGGGAGGTTAGGTTGACGGTGGCTTCCCGCTTGCCTGTCAGTCTGCTGGAAAACCTGGCGAATGATCCTGATTATTTGGTTAGGGTGTGTGTAGCTGGTCGTCTCCCCTTGGGGCGTTTATTTCGCTTGATCAGAGACCCTGACAGGCAGGTCCGTGAAGCCGTGGTCCGTCGTTTGCCTGAGGAGTCCTTAGGGTTAATGCGTGCAGATCCCGAGCCTGAAATCAGACGCATGGTGGCGGAACGCTCCTCACCGGAAGATGCCGATGAACTGTTGCATGATCCGGATTGGACCGTACGTTTGGCCGCAGTACAGCATGCCAGTAGCCACTGTGTGGCTGAACTGATGAGCGATCCTGATCCAGAAGTGGCTGCAGCTATTGCTGCACGCAAGCATTGTTGGATCAATACCTGAAGTCCTGTGGCAAAGCTGACAATGTTCATGTGCTTGTCAGGTTATAAAATAAAATAACCTGTTACTTTACAATGAGTTGAAATTTGGTATGGGCATTGCAGTAGCTAGTTCATGAGTCATGTGGCTGTAGTTTGACCATGGGTAAAACCAGGTGAGGTGATTATGAAGGCCAGAGACATCGCAGAGCTATTGAATGAACCTGCTTGCGATCACAACACGAAGGAGAAGTCGGGTTGTGCCAAGTCCAAGCCAGGGGCTACGGATGGTGGTTGTGCATTTGATGGCGCCCAAATTGCCCTGTTGCCAATAGCAGATGTTGCCCACATCGTGCATGGCACTATCGCCTGCGCCGGTAGCTCCTGGGATAACCGGGGCACCTGCTCCAGTGGTCCTGATCTCTACCGTATAGGAATGACCACCGATCTTAGCGAGCAGGATGTGATCATGGGGCGTGGCGAGAAACGTCTATTTCATGCTATCAAGCAGGCTATCGACACCTATGCTCCGCCTGCTGTTTTTGTCTATAACACCTGTGTTCCTGCCTTGATTGGTGATGATGTGGGTGCTGTGTGCAAGGCTGCCAGCGCGCGCTGGGGCGTACCTGTTGTGCCGATCGATGCCGCAGGATTTTATGGCAGCAAGAACTTAGGCAATCGTATCGCCGGGGAAGCTATGGTGGAGTACGTTATAGGGACGCGAACCCCTGATGAACTACCGCCGGCATCGCATCGTCTAGGTATTACCGTTCATGATGTCAATTTGATCGGGGAATACAACATTGCGGGTGAGTTTTGGCATGTTTTACCTCTGCTCGATGAGCTGGGTTTGCGTGTGCTTTGTACCTTGTCCGGTGATGCGCGTTATCGCGAAGTACAGACCATGCATGCCGCTGAAACCAATATGATGGTCTGTTCCAAAGCCATGATCAATGTAGCTCGACGACTGCAGGAACGTTATGGCACGCCCTGGTTTGAAGGTAGCTTTTATGGGGTAACCGATACGTCACGGGCTCTGCGTGACTTTGCACGTTTTTTGAAGGATGAAGAGTTACAGCAGCGAACGGAGGCACTGATCGAGCGTGAAGAGGCAAGGATACATACCTTACTGGAACCATGGCGACATCGTTTGCAGGGAAAAAAAGTATTGCTTTATACCGGGGGCGTAAAGTCCTGGTCGGTGGTATCTGCTTTGAAGGATTTAGGTATGAAGGTGGTGGCGACCGGAACCAAAAAATCCACCGAGGAAGACAAAGCGCGTATCCGCGAGTTGATGGGCGAAGACGTCAGGATGCTCGATGAAGGCAATCCGCGTTTATTGCTCAAAACCGTTGAAGATTACGGCGCTGATATCCTCATCGCAGGTGGACGCAATATGTATACGGCGCTGAAGGCTCGCATTCCGTTTCTGGATATCAACCAGGAAAGGGAGTTTGGCTATGCCGGGTATGACGGCATGCTGGAACTGGCTCGTCAGCTGAGTTTAACCCTGGAATGCCCCCTATGGGTTGCCTTACGGTCGCCACCTCCCTGGCAAGGGCAGCAGGCGATGGGGCTGCCCCTGACCGCCGCCAGTTCGGGGGTGCATCATGCTTGATGTCATTCATCGCAATAAGGCGTTGTCGGTTAGCCCCTTGAAGGTTAGCCAGACGGTAGGTGCTGCTCTGGCATTTTTAGGCATGCAGCGAAGTTTGCCTCTGATGCATGGTTCTCAGGGGTGCACAGCCTTTGCCAAGGTGTTTTTCGTACGGCACTTTCGCGAACCTATTCCCTTGCAAACCACGGCCATGGATCAGGTTAGCTCGGTCATGGGAGCGGATGGCAATGTGGTGGAAGCCTTACGTGTGATTTGTGAACGGCATAAGCCTGCCATGGTCGGTTTGGTCACAACGGGCCTGGCGGAGACGCAGGGTTGTGATGTGCAGCGGGCACTCAAGGAGTTTCGTGCGCAATGGCCTGAGTATGCGGCGACCACCGTGGTGGCGGTCAATACCCCTGATTTTTCCGGAAGTTTTGAAACTGGCTTTGCCTTGGCAGTTAAAGCCATGGTTGAGGCCTTGGTGCCTGCAGACAGGGAGCATGTGGGATTGAGGCCACGTCAGGTCAATGTGCTGTGTTCTGCCAATCTGACCCCCGGCGATCTGGAATTTATTACGGAGAGCATGGAAAGTTTTCAGTTACGGCCATTACTCATTCCTGATTTGTCGGGTTCTCTCGATGGACATCTCGACGATGCTTTCTTTAACCCCCTGACCACGGGAGGCACGAGTGTCGCTGATATGCAAATGGTGCATGAGAGCGCAGCTACCCTGGTGATTGGTCCAAGTATGAACGAGGCGGCTGATTTGATTAAAAGCAAGACAGGTGTGCCTGATACGCGATTTAATCATCTCATGGGTCTGGACGCTGTTGATGCCTGGCTGATGACCTTGAGTGCGATTAGCCAGCAGGCGGTGCCTATGCGCTGGCAGCGTCAGCGTCAGCAGTTGCTTGATGCCATGTTGGATAGTCACTTTACGCTGTCAGATGCTCGCATGGCGCTCGCGGGTGATGCTGATCTGCTGCGGGGTTTTAATGATCTATTGCGAGGCATAGGGGCCAGGGTGGTAGCTGCTATAGTGCCAGTTCGTAGCGCAATGACACATAAGGACTTTATGGCAGGGGTGGGTGATCTTGAGGATTTGGAAAAGTTGGCGCGCGGGCATCGTGCCCAACTCCTGATTGGCAATAGTCATGCCTTACCTACGGCGCAACGCTTGCATATACCCCTGTTGCGTGCCGGGTTCCCGCAATATGACCTCATGGGAGGCTTTTACCGCTGCTGGTCAGGTTATCGCGGTTCACAACAGGCACTCTTTGACATGGCAAATATTTTGGCAGAGCAGCATCATAAATCTATCAGTCCTTACCGTTCCATGTATGCCCAGAAACTTGAACTCCAGTCTTCAGGTCTGCCTCTGCAGGGGAGTTATGGATCATGAGTCTACCCACGCGTCAGTTATGTGTGATCGATGAGCGGCATGCTGAATCTTTGTTGAAAGTGGCCTTTGCCACCACGGATCGGCAAGGTGTTGATCAACATTTTGGATCAGCGCGATCGCTGGCTATTTTTGGCGTGAGTTCAGAGCAACAGCATCTACTGTCGATCGTGGAGTTTGGCGATCTGAATCAGGATGGCCATGAGGACAAGTTGGCCAGCAAGATTGCTGTCCTGCAGGGATGTATCGCTGTGTATTGCAGAGCCTGTGGCGGCTCAGCGGTGAGGCAATTGCTGGCTTTGGGTATACAGCCAGTGAAAGTGGCAGAAGATGCCAGAATCTCGGATTTATTATCAGCACTCCAGCACGAATTGCAGGAAGGCCCCTCGGGATGGTTGGCTAAAGCTATGGCACGACAGCATCAAGGAGAAGGTGTGGGGCGTTTTGATGTCATGGAGGCGGAAGGCTGGCAAGAGTAAGGCATGTGAGAGGACAACCAGAAGGGGTGAATGATGGAGTTGAAAGTGCTGGATGAGGTGAAGTCAGTCGTCATCGAGGAGAACGCGGTGTCGTTGCAACTGCCTTTTGTAAAACAAATGGTCGTGCAATTACGGGCGATGGATGGTTACGGCACCTACGATACCTGGAGTGATGCGCGAGTCCTTGACCCGTTGGTGCTGACGCGTGAACGCAGACGCTCCATCCCGGTAGTCGGGGATCCTGATGAGACGACCCTGGCCAGGGTCCGGGCTTATTACAATGCAATAGCGCAGGATATGGAGCGCAGGACGGGATTGATGGCTGTTCCGGTGATCAATATTACACATGAAGGTTTTGGTCGTGCCTTGATTCTGGTGGGTAAACTGGTCGCCATGGACAGAGTATTGCGTGATGTGCATCGCTTTGGTTTTGAATCTCTGGATCAGATGGCGGAGGAAGCCAATAAAATTGTGGACAAAGCCTGTTCCATGATCGACAGCCATCGTGTTGTTGCTGAGCTTTGAGGTGACAAGATGACGGATGAAGAAATCAAAGCCATGCAGAAGGAAGTTGCGGGCAAGAAGCGTGTGGCCAGTGAATGGGCATCCAGGATTCATGACCTGGTTGAAGACAGGCTTTTTTCCGACTTTCACGAATTACCGGAGTTGGCAGCAGGAACCGTTAAGGCCTGCGAGGCATGGAAGCAACTGCGAACAGAACTCGAGCAAGCCGGAGGCAAGTCATGAGTGAGACTAAAATTCAGGGTTTAACGCGAGGCGGGGCTCCCTGGATCCCTGAGTTTGTGATGGCGCTTGATGCCAAAAAATGTATAGGCTGTGGACGCTGCTATAAAGTCTGTCCTCGCGATGTCTTTACCCTCGTCGACCGTTCTGAGGTCTTGGCAGATGATGACCTGGATGATGACGATGATGAACTTAAAGTGATGACCCTGAAAGATGCCTTGGATTGCATAGGATGCATGTCCTGTTCAAGGGTGTGTCCCAAGCAGTGTCATAGTCATGCGGCCATGCCAGCATGAGGTGGGTTCAGGAGAAATAGCATGACTAAACCGCAATGGCATGTTTTTGTATGTACGCATCGCCGGTCACCAGGGCATCCGCGCAGCAGCTGTGCCGAACGGGCCAGTGATGAGCTGTATACGGCGTTTGCTCAGGGCTTGTTGCAGCGCAATCTGCAGCAGCGTGTGGCACTGACAGCTACAGCTTGTCTGGGACCTTGTCAGGCTGGAGTCAATGTTCTTGTGTATCCGGGGGCTGTCATGTATAGCTGGGTTGAACCTGCAGATGTTGCCAAATTACTGGATGAACATCTGCTCCAGGGAACGCCCTATCAGGACAAGTTGACTCCGGAGGAACTTTGGTGAGTACAGCTGATCATTTTGCGGTGGGACCACTAGTTAAAGATCTTGTCGATGCCATGTGCGTTGAGCTGCGACGGTATGGTTTAGACCGACAGGACATTTTGGCATTGCAGGATTGTCGCTTGAAAGGGCTGCGCCATGACCCTGTAGACGATAGTCATGCCTTGTATATGGAATGGCGAGACAGCTACGGTCACTGTCGCGGTAGCTTGCTGGTGTATGCCGACGGCATGGCTTATGCCGAATGGGACGTGTTGCAGCTTCATCCACAACGACCTCAATGCTTTGTCGAGGCGGTGACGTCTTGGGGCAGAGTAGGAGAGGTTAAGGCAGACCTTAATCTCTGTCAGTCCTGGGCATGATGCTGGGGAGCGGTGGTTCTGACCGGCTTTATGCGTGGCTGATTTCCTGTGCCCGGCAAGATGCGATTGTTGATCGACTATTACTGGGACTGAACTGGACGGTGGCCGAGACCCCATTAGGCATAGGATTAGCCTTTAGCCCGGTGGATATTCCGAGAACTCTGAACTGGCCAGGCACCTTAGCAGGAAAAAAGGTCAGTGAAGTGCTGACTTGGTTGCGGGGTAATCAGCCTGCTGAGTCAGCCGTAGCCTTGGCTGTACTCAATGCGGTTCTTGATACCGAATGGTCGCGAGAAGCCAGAGCCATGACGCATAAGGACACACCGCATCTGGTTGTTTTTCAACACTTTAGGGAGCAGGTACGTGGCTCATCAGTCGCCGTGGTTGGGCACTATCCCGGTCTTGAAAGGTACTGGCATGATATTCCCTACGTATGTATTGAACGGCGGCCTCGACCAGGTGATCTGCCAGAGTCCGAAGCGGTGAGGATATTGCCTCGCTCTGACTGGGTGTTTATCACGGCAAGCAGTTTGGCCAATGGCAGCTTGCCCTTTCTTTTGCAGATGTCTGCTCATGCTCAGGTGGTGCTGATGGGGCCCAGCCTGCCCTGGGTCGAAGGTTGGCAGGACTGGGGCGTGAATTATCTGGCAGGAGTACGTGTCCGTGACGCAGGTGCACTATGGCAGACTGTGGCGGAAGGCGGTGGAACACGCATTTTTCATACGGGAGTGGATTATCTGCTGCTAAGGATTTGACCTACCAGGTTGTTTTTAGTCTACCGCAATGATGATATGTGAGGCCTTGATTAAGGCTGTGCAAGGTTGACCTGGAGCAAAACTAAACTCCTGAATGCTCTCGCAGGTCACCACTGCTGTGAGTATTTTACCTCCCGGCAGCTCAAGTTTTAGCTCACTGTTGATGGTGCCAGGAATTAATTTGATGATGGTGCCGGTCAGGCGGTTTCGGGCACTCATGCGGACGTTGGCATCAGGAGATAGCACGATAAAACTGGCCTTGATGATAGCTAGGGCATCTTTACCCACCTGTAATTGCAGATCTTCGATAGCCTCGTTGGTGATGGTGGCGCTCAGGTTCATACCGTGGCCAAGGTCAAGTTTAACTTCGCCGTTGACCGGTCCGCGATTGATGGAGGTTAGGGTGCCCCGGAGTTGATTGCGTGCACTGGATTTCATGTTGATGGTTCGCAAAAGGTGATGAATTTGTTCGATGTTGTCGATGCCCAAGGTGGCTTGACTCAGGTAACGTTGATAGGCTTTTTGCGAACAACGCCATACATAGAGCAGTTGTCTCCCCAGCGGGGACAGTTGCATGGAAGCTCCACGGACACTGTCTTGTACTGAACAGATGACTAATGGATGTGCAGATACGTTATTCATCGCATGGACGGCATTCCAGGCTACTTCATAGCTTATCCTCAAGCGTTTGGCTGCACGCAGCAAGGAGCCGCAACTGTCAATTTCAGCGAGCAATTCCATTCTCGTGGATTCAGTATTCATCCGATCGGGTATGGCCGAGAGGGAGACGCGGTTCTGCATGGCATGCTTCCATCGCAAAGGAATAAACATCTCAGCAAGTGCCATACCAAGACTATGATTTAGGTCGTTGTAGATAAAATCTAGATTCAACTATTTGATTTGTAATGATATGACGTGCCTTAAAGGCAAGGCGTTCGATGGGATTGAGCCAGGGAATTAAAGCTCAATTCCGCTGTGTTGTCATGAAGGCTACAAATTGATGCTCCTCACGGTTGTCATGTGAAATCCTCCATTTTCAACCATTAATCATCGTCAGCCATGCTGTCGCATACCTGACAAGTGGATACATTGTCGTAGTCATCTGGTCTTGTTTAATACAGTGATAAGCCTGTGTTATCAATAGTATGTGTATGAAAATAAAGCATAAATATTCATGTTTATGGTCTGGCATGACGCTTGCAATTCATGGGTAACAGGACGAGGTGTGGAGGTAGATATCCATACCTGGTCAGCCGGCCATGATGAGGAGCCTAAGATGATTACACTGACCGATAGTGCTGTGAATGCCATCAACCGTTTTATTCGTCACGCAGAAAAACCTGTGGCCGGACTACGGATACGCGTAGAGGGAGGAGGCTGCTCAGGGTTTAAGTATGGACTCAAGTTAGAGGATACCTTGGCTGACAATGATCTGTCAGTACCTTGCCAGGGAATCACCTTGTTGGTAGATGAATCTAGCGCACCTTTACTGCAAGGGGTGACGGTGGATTTCGTTGAAACGATGGAAAGTAGTGGTTTCACTTTTGCTAACCCCAATGCCAGCCACAGTTGTGCCTGTGGAAAATCCTTTGCTTGTTGAGCAGGCATAGCCCTGACCGGAGATAGAGATCATGTGGGATTACTCTGAAAAAGTTAAAGAACATTTTTATAACCCACGTAACGCCGGCGCGGTACAAGGAGCCAACGCGACGGGTGATGTAGGGTCTATGAGTTGTGGTGACGCTTTGCGACTTTCATTGCGGGTTAACCCCGAAACTGAAGTCATTGAAGATGCCGGGTTTCAGACGTTTGGCTGTGGCTCGGCCATAGCTTCATCCTCAGCGTTGACGGAGATTGTCAAAGGCATGACCTTGACGCAAGCGCTAAAGGTTAGCAATCAGGATATCGCTGATTATCTGGAAGGTCTGCCTCCGGAAAAAATGCATTGCTCCGTG
>JABEVH010000175.1 GCA_013043915.1 Pseudomonadales bacterium | reverse complement strand
GGGAGTTTTTTATCTGAGAACAGTGGTGCTTTCACAGTAATTTAGTGCGGTGCATAACACTTGCTCATCGACTCATTTTGCGCCTTGCACTGTCTCGCTCAGAGCATCATAAATTTCTTCTTCTTGCGCGAAATGCAGTTTAAGGATGGCATCCAGACTATACAGATTGCGCCTAATCTCGGTTAGGCCAGCTGTGTCCGGGCCCTTGGGTTCAAGGTTGGTGCTCAGCTGTGCCAGGCGGCGTGTTAGCTGGAAAATTTCTCGATGCATGCGGCTCATGGCAGCCATGGGGTCATCCCCCCCCAGCATAGGGGCAAGTCCCGGGTAAAGCTCCTGATCATCCTGGCGTTCGTGTGGCAATAACTGTGAAGCCAGTGCCATATTCAGACCGCGCAAGGCGGTAACGATATCAGGCCCCGGCAGTGCGCTAATATGGTCAGCCAAATGACTCAGCGTCTCAAGAACAGGCCGAAGTGCCTGGTGTTCCTCTTTCAGTGCCAACATATTGGCTGCTGATAGCACTTGGCTGTGCCGGGCACCAGGCAGGCGCAGCGCACGCAAGGCATTTAAAATCGCCAGTACATCGATAAATTCCTGCAGAATGGCACCCGCCAGTGGCGGAAGCCAGCCCAAAGCTGCTACCAGCATGGCCAGCAGCGATAGGCTCATTCCCAGCATGACGCTTTGTATGGCAATGCGGCGGGTATGGCGAGCTATATGGATAGCTTCGGCAAGGCGATCCAGGCGATCCACCAAGAGGATAACATCTGCAGCCTCTGCCGCTGCAGCCGCGCCCCGAACTCCCATGGCTACACCAACATCTGCGCTGGCCAGCGCCGGTGCATCATTAACGCCGTCACCCACCATAACGGTCACACCTTGTGTCTTTGCTGTAGCAATAGCGGCTAGTTTACCTGCTGGACTTTGTCTGGCCATGACTTCCTGTACGCCCAGTGCCGAACCGATGGCCTCGGCTACATCGGTATTATCCCCAGTTAGCATGACTGCGCGACGGACACCAGCTGCCCGTAACTGGCGCAGGGCACGTGGAGTTTCCAGCCGAATTTCATCGGCCAGCAGCAGAACGCCGGCCAGCACCCCACCAGCGGCTACAAATACACCTGAGCTGCCATCCTGGCCCATACGCGGCAAGAGCCGCAGAGCCCAGTCAGGTATGTCCACACCTTCCGCAACGTAGTCAAAGGTCCCGACGGCCACGTGCTGACCATCTACGATACCGCTGATGCCGGCGCCTGGTCGCTCTTCCAGCCCGCTGGGCAGGCTGAGTACTAAGCCCTTTTCCCTCGCGGCCAGTACCACGGCTTCGGCAATCACATGGTTGGAAGCCTGATCCAGAGATGCCGCAAGCTGCAGTACGCGCGTTGCTACCTGGTCAGGAGAAACCTCAATGTTGACGAGTCTTGCCCGACCACCGGTCAGCGTACCGGTTTTGTCAAAAAATATGATCTGGGTGCGTGCTAATCTTTCCAAGGCCCCGCCATTTTTGATCAGTATTCCGCGCCGAGCGCAACAAGACATGCCGCTTACAATAGCCACGGGTACCGCCAGCAGCAGGGGGCAGGGTGTGGCAACCACCAATACCGCCAAGGCTCGCATCACCTGGCCAGAAAGTAGCCAGGCAAATCCTGCCATGCCCAGCGCCAAGGGTACAAATAACAGGGCGTAGCGGTCTGCCAGTCTAGCCGCTGGTGCCCGGCTGCCCTGAGCCGACTGGACAAGGCGAACGATGCCTGCCAGTGTACTGGCCGCTGCCGTGGTGGTTGCCAACAGATCAAACGCTGTGCCGGCATTAAGTGTGCCGCTGCGCACCATTTGGCCAGCAGCATAGTGTACGGGAACGGATTCACCCGTTAGTGTCGCTTCATCTAACTCGGCGGGACCTAGCAAGGTCCCGTCCACCGGCAGGACTTCGCCGCTGCGTACCACCATGCGGTCACCAATCTGTATAGCATCCAGGGGTACCTGAACCAGCTGGCCATGCTCATAGCGTCGTGCCGAGGCCGGCACCCGTTGTAACAAGGCGGTCATTTCTCGTTGTGCTCTGCCTTCGGCGTAACTCTCCAACACACGCCCACTGGCCAGCATGAGAGCAATCACTTCGGCGGTTAGTGATTCTCCCAGCGCAGCAGCACCGCCCATGGCAATGACCGCCAGTAAGTCCAAACCTCCTTCACCCCGTGCTAGTGCTTTGACCATGCCGGCGAGCAGTACCAGCATGACCGGAAGGGCTCCGAGTAGCCAAAGATAGACAGCTAGTACCATTTGTCCTCGGGCGGCCAGCAAGAGGCCTGCCACCAAGGTTAGCGATGCGGTTGCCAGCAGGAAAAAATTTAGCCAACGACGATACGGCGACATATGTTTTACCTCATCACTGACGGTCACAGTGTAGATCCGTTCCGAGCGGAATGAATCGCATTAAGACTGATGAAGTCACCCAATTACGCGAGAAGCCCCTGGATTTATCCATGGGGATGTTTAGCGTAGATTGTGTTTCCGCCATCGGATGGACCCTTCCACCGCCAGCATACATGCTTCAGCAATCGCCAGTGCTTTCCTAGCCTTCAGTCGATGACCGTTATTTTTTTAGGGTGAGTTCGTCATGAACGGCGTGGACACCTTCTGAGGCACGTGCAATCTTGATGGCCTCATCAATTTGCGCCTGATTATTGAGTATTCCGGTCAATCGAACATCGCCATTGCTCGTCACGACAGTGATGTCATAACCTTTGAGAGATTCGTTCTGAATCAATGCTGTTTTAACATGATGGGTCACATCAATATCTGAGATATGACTACCGGCTGCTGGGACCTGCGGAGATTTATGGCAGCCAGCCATCATCATGGTTAATACCGTTACGATGGCCAATAAAAAAAATCCGAAGCGCTTGTACATATGAGACCTTTATCCTTGCAGGTATTCTGCATGGTACGATGGAGGCAAAATCATGGTATGTTTGAACGCGCAATTCTGTGCGCTGGCAGACATTAGGATTGACAGTTCTAGGTCCGTCCAGCTCAACCCCACGACGGCGAGAATCCCCTCGCTTTCCGTAGACCACAATCTTTTCAGTGGTAGCCATGGGGAGGTTTAGGCAGTTCCAGATTGATGGGCGTTAAGGTGGGGCAGCACCAAGAAGAGCGCGCTGGCACCCATGTACATACTTTATTTTCGCACCCGTGCCTGCGCTTTAGGTACAAAACGGTAAGCGTTAATGGCTGCATCACGAGAACCGCTTCAACTGCAGCGCCTGATCCCGGCTATCATGGTCATGGGACTTGTTGTGCTCATCGTAAAGGTGATGACCCCTTTTATGGCCCCCATAGTCTGGGCAGGCATCTTGGCGCATATTTCATGGCCAGTGTTTCGCCGTATACAGGCCTGGACTGGGGGAAAACACAACCTTGACGCGCTTGCCATGATGGCGAGTCTAGTGTTGGCTATTTTGCTGCCAGTACTGCTCATTGCCATGCTTGTCCAGGATGAAGTGGCTTCGGCCTATTACATGGCTACAGGTTTGGTTGATCACGGTGCTGGGGGGCTTGCCGATGCTGTGACCCATGTTCCTTGGGTCGGGTTTCGATTACATGACTGGATAACAACACATATAACCAGTCCAGAGGATCTGAGACAGTTTGTTAGTCAGTGGCTAAGTCAAAGAGCAAGGCAGATTCTAAGTCTGTTAAGTGGAATTAGCCAGGGAGGAGCCAGCTTTGTCATATTCCTGATGACGCTGTTTTTTTGCTTTCGAGATGGAGAAAAGGCTCTGTTTCAGGTGAGGTTGGTTCTAAATAACTTAATTGGTGCCCACTTTGAAACTTATTTGACCACCGTCAGTGTGTTAAGCCGAGCGATTGTTCTGAGTGCAGGCATTTCCGCGCTTGCTCAGGGCGCGATAGCTGCCTTGGGATACTGGGTTATTGGGGTGGAGGCACCGGCAATTCTGGGAGTGATCACCGGTGCGGCAACCATTGTGCCTTTTTTTGGAACGCTGGTAGTATGGGGCTTCGTCAGTGTCTATCTGCTGCTGACAGGTCACGCTTGGCAAGCTCTTGCTATGGTTGCATGGGGAATTATGCTGATACACCCTGCTGACAACTTGATTCGCCCCTTGTTGATCAGTAATGCCATTCATATACCTTTTCTTCTGGTTTTTTTCGGTGTCTTAGGGGGGATGGTTGCATTTGGTCTGGTTGGAGTACTGTTAGGGCCGATGATTCTTGCGGTAGGGATTGCTGCCTGGAATGAGTGGGTTTTCATAATTACTACGGCACCGACAGAGCCCAAGGGTAAATAATATTTACGCAGTTATCAGTTTGTGCGTAAAACACCATCGTTCAGGACAAGGAGTAGGATAGTTACGGCCTGTCGCAGTACACCTCGTGCGGGGTCGTTCAACGAGGACAGCCGAGGCCGCTGGTATTTTAAGTTTGACTTGTCAGTGTTCTTCCTAGGGGTGTAGGACCCGGCAGGGTAGATCGGATGATGCGTTTTAATACACTGAAGAACTGTTTGCCAAACGGGCCGCTATTGTAATGTTGGCCGTAGCGTTCGCAGATCTCGCGAACTTTGACTGACATTTCCTGGTAACGTAGAGCTGGAACGGTGGGGAACAGATGGTGTTCAATCTGGTAACTCAGGTTGCCTGACATGAAATCAAATACACGACTGCCTTCGAGGTTGCTGGAACCTCGAATTTGACGTAAATACCAATCACCTCGCGTTTCATTCAGCAAGATCTCTTTCGGGAAAGTCTCGGCATCATCGGTAAAATGTCCACAGAAAATAATACTGAATGCCCAGAGATTGCGTGTGAGATTGGCTGTCATATTACCGAGCAGTACGGGTAGGAAAAATGGTCCTGCCAAGGCTGGAAATATGACATAGTCCTTGATGAACTTTCTGCGCATTTTCGCTGCAATGGGTTTGAACTCTTCCCTAATTTGAGCAAAGGATTTTTCGCCACTCAACAGCTTTTCAAGCTCAAGAGATTGCAGAGCTAACGTCCACTGAAAGCTTACAGCCAGTACGGCTGCCATCAGAGGATTTAGCAGAAAACGGGGTTCCCATTTCTGTTCAGGAAACAGACGTAAAATGCCATAGCCGATATCGTGATCCATATCCTGGATATTGGTATAGGTGTGATGCACAAAATTATGGGTCTTGCGCCAGTTGTCCCCGGTACAAACGGTATCCCATTCAAAGGTGTTGCCATTGAATTCAGGGTCATTCATCCAGTCATAGGCTCCATGCATGACATTATGGCCCAGTTCCATGTTATCCACGATCTTGCTCACACTCAGCAAGGCTGTTCCTGCTAGCCAAGCAGGAGGCAGGATGCCGGTCATCAGCAAGCTACGGCCAGCTATCTCTGTGTAGCGCACAAACTTCTGCACCCGTTTGATATAGTTGGCATCACGCTCACCCACGGTATCCATGACACTTTTTTCAAGCGCATCAAGTTCTGCACCCAAGGACTGAATCTCTTCCTTGCTTAGGGTACGGTTTTTGTCGGTCACAAATTTGTTCAGTTTTTCGAAGGCGCTCATGATGGCTTCCTCGGTTTATTGTAGAGTTAAGGCTATGGGTTACATATCAAGGGTCACGGCGGACAAGGGTTCGCTGATACAAAGTCGTATACGGCTACTCTCTCCGCTATCTATCTCTCCGGTCAGAATATTGCGCACAATGCCCTCGGTCTTGGTGCAACTGCAGGTATTGCAGATACCCATCCGGCAACCAGATTTTGGTTTCAGCCCTGCTTGCTCAGCAGCCTGGAGCAGGGTGGGTTCACGAGTTTCTAGGGTGCGCTTACTTTTTAGGTAAGTAATCTCTGAACTGGCATCAGCTGCACGTACAACAGGTGGCAACCCAAAGTATTCTTTATGCAGCATTCCTTTTAGGCCGGCAGCTTCATGATGAGCTACCACTGCATCTATCAGTCCAGCAGGGCCACAGACAAAGGTTGCTCGGTCAGCACTATCAGCACAGTAGCTCTGCAATTGTTGGTCACTAAATCGACTGTTTACGAGATCACTTTTCTTGGTTTTTTTGGTTACACACAATTGCAAGTAGAACGAAGGGTGAGTTGTCTGTAAGGCTTGGAGGTCTTTTAGAAAAATGGCATCCGTTGCTTGATGTGAGTAGTAACCCAGCACGATGTCTGCTTCAGGATGTTCGTTGAGGATCTCACGTATCATGCTATAGATAGGCGTGATGCCCGATCCGCCAGCGATAAAGAGCATTTTTTCAGGTAAGGGTGAGGGCAAGATAAAGTCACCGGCTACCGAGCCAAGCTCAATGATCGTGCCTACGGTGAGGTGATCGGCTATCCAGTTGGATACACGTCCACCAGGGTGCCGTTTAACCGTAATTTGTACGGTATCAGTATGGGGCCTGCCTGTCAGGCTGTAACAACGCTCATGAACTATACCGTTGATAACCACGCGTACGGGAACAAATTGCCCAGGAATAAAGCCTATCCAGTTCTTGTTGGGTTGAAGTTCAATGGAAACAGCTGTTTCAGATTCCTTCTTTATCGCCAACACACGCGCTAATGTTTTTGAAACACCCACCAAGGGGTCGAAATGCCCCAGGGCAAAATCTAGCCAGCTCTCACCGACCAAGTTGACCAGGGTTGTCGATAAGAAGTTAGGGTCAAGGTTCATTGGTGCGCTCCAAACTCATTGAGTGAACAACTGTTTGCTTAATATGGACAATGCCGTCCTTTTAGTCAACAGATGTTCACTGAAATTAAGGAAAATTAGAACAAAATGATTGATGGTTTTATGGAGTGAATTTTGCTTTTTGCTTAATACATTGAAAATAAAGGATATTACAAGTTTATTGCGCAATTAAGGCATAATGCCTTGCGGGTTATCATGGGCGGCATTAAGGAAAAAATGGTGTCCTTAACGATGAGAAGCTCGCGTGACAAGAGTTGCTAAACATGGAGCCAGTGAGTATGTATTAACTAGAAATGCTGATATTTCATGCGCTAGAAGTTTGCTTGAACTTGACCAAACCGTCATAAACTTGCAAGATATTGGGCCCTTTGGGGTAGGCAGCTTGGTGCTGCGCCTCAATTTCCCCTTTCAACCTAGCCGAGGATTCCATGAAGGCTCTTGTTGCTGTCAAGCGCGTTGTTGATTACAACGTCAAGGTTCGTGTGAAGTCGGATCAGACCGGTGTAGAACTGGCCAATGTCAAGATGGCCATGAATCCGTTCTGCGAAATTGCTGTTGAGGAAGCTGTGCGCCTGAAAGACAAGGGCATGGTTTCAGAAGTGATCGTTGTGACGGTAGGGCCTCAGGTTGCTCAGGAACAGTTGCGTACTGCACTGGCTCTGGGAGCTGATCGCGCCATCCTGATTCAGACCGATGAAGATGTACAGCCTTTGGCCATTGCCAAACTGCTCAAAGCTGTCGCTGACCAGGAACAGCCGCAGATTATCATTTTGGGTAAGCAAGCGATTGATGGTGATAACAATCAGACTGGACAGATGCTGGCAGCTTTGGCTGGTTTTTCTCAAGGAACCTTTGCATCGGTTGTTAAGTTGGAAAGCGATAAGGCTCTGGTTACTCGCGAAATTGATGGCGGCTTACAGACCCTGCAGCTGACCCTGCCGGTAGTTGTCACCACGGATTTACGTTTGAATGAACCGCGTTATGCTTCATTGCCCAATATCATGAAGGCCAAGAAAAAGCCACTGGACGTTAAAACGCCGGCTGATTTTGGTGTCAATGTTACGCCGACGATCAAGACCATCAAGGTGGAAGCTCCGAAAGAGCGCCAAGCTGGCATCATGGTTAAGACGGTGGAAGAACTGGTTGAAAAGCTCAAGAACGAAGCCAAGGTTATCTGAATAAGAGGGTAGAAAATGAGTATTCTGGTCATAGCTGAGCATGATAATGCCTCCATCCGGGGTGCTACCCTCAACACCGTCACGGCTGCCTTGGCAGTTGGTGGAGATGTTCATGTATTGGTAGCAGGTTCCGGGTGTCAGGCTGCAGCACAAGCTGCAGCAAAAATAGCAGGGGTCACACGAGTCCTGGTGGCTGATGCCCCGGCTTATGCGCATCAACTTGCAGAAAATCTTGGGCAGTTGGTCTCAAGTCTGGGTAAGTCTTATTCTCATATCTTGGCTCCAGCTACAACAACAGGCAAGAATTTCCTGCCACGCGTAGCTGCCATGCTGGATGTTAATCAGATTTCGGAGATTTCACGTGTGGTGAGTGCCGATACGTTTGAACGTCCAATTTATGCAGGGAATGCAATCGCCACGGTACAGTCCAGTGATCCTATCAAAGTGATTACCGTCAGACCAACAGCGTTTGAGCCTGCCGCTGCTCAGGGTGGATCGGCGACCATCGAAGCGGTGACGGATGCCTGTGATGCGGGCAAATCAGTCTTCGTGGGAGAAGAGCTGGCTAAATCTGATCGTCCTGAGTTGACTGCTGCTAAAATCGTGGTGTCGGGTGGTCGTGGCATGGGTAATGGCGATAACTTCAAAATCCTCTACGCACTTGCAGACAAGTTAGGAGCCGCTGTTGGAGCTTCACGTGCTGCCGTCGATGCCGGTTTTGTGCCTAATGACATGCAGGTGGGGCAGACCGGTAAGGTTG
>JABEVH010000174.1 GCA_013043915.1 Pseudomonadales bacterium | reverse complement strand
GGTCGGAGCCACCAACCGCATTGCGAACCGATACCGTGATCTCCGAACCAACCTTGACGAGTACACCGGCATCAACGGCAACATACGTTTCACCTCCGCCTGCACACTGATAAATCAAAATTCCTGGTTGAAGCGCTGCCACACAATCCAGCCGTCTAGGTAAAAGACCGAACAAACCTTCCGTGGTTTCCACAACCACACGCTCTACACCGGGCTGATTGAGAAACATCCGGGAAGGCATCAGCACGTTAAGGAGCATCAACGTTGGCATTTTCAGGCTGACCATGGATCGTTGATTTCGTCACTGGACCTGCGCTGGCAATGGCCTTTACCTCAGGTGGCAACGTACCTAATTTTGCCTTGGCCTCTGCAATAGAACCTATCATGTAAAGTGCGCTTTCCGGGAAGTCCTTGAATTCATCACGCAAGATTCGCTCACAGCCATCCAAAGCATCTTGCAGACTAACCACTTTTCCCTCGAGGCCGGAAAATTGCTTGGTGGTAAAAAAGGGTTGCGTCAAGTACCGCTCTAGTCGACGCGCTCGTGCGACCACATTGCGATCCTCTGGAGCTAACTGTTCCAGTCCAAGCATCGCGATAATGTCCTTAAGATCCGCATATTGGGCCAGAGTACGTCGTATTTCCTGCGCTAGTTCATAGTGTCTCTTTCCAATAATGCTTGGCGTGGCCATTCTGGACATCGACTGCAAGGGGTCAATAGCCGGAAAGAGACCTTCGCTAGCGCGCTGACGAGACAACACAATAGATGCCGACAAGTGTGAAAACGTATGGACGGCCGAAGGGTCCGTGAAATCATCTGCAGGCACATAAACAGCCTGAATGGAGGTAATCGCTCCCGTATCGGTATTGGCTATGCGCTCCTCCAGACCGGATAGCTCAGTGCCCATCGTTGGCTGATAACCCAGCCGCGAAGGCATTTGCCCCATCAGGCCTGATACCTCCGAACCGGCCTGGATAAATCGAAAAATATTGTCAATCAGCAACAGCACATCGCGATGTTCATCGTCACGAAAATACTCAGCCATGGTTAACGCAGCATGGCCCACCCGGAAGCGACTACCAGGTGGCTCATTCATCTGTCCGAAGATCATGACCATATTGGGCAGAACACCGGCTTCTTTCATTTCACGGTACAACTCTTCCCCTTCACGACAGCGCTCACCAATCCCACAAAACATACTGACACCGTTAAGATGCCCAACCATATTGTGTATCATCTCCGTCAATAGAACGGTCTTGCCAACACCCGCGCCACCAAACAGCCCAGCCTTTCCTCCGCGTTCAAGCGGCATCAGCACATCAATGACCTTGATGCCAGTTTCAAAAATCTCCGATTTAGTAGATCGCCTTGCCAGTGTTGGCGGTGCCTGATGCACCGGCCGCCATGGAACATCACTCAGCGGGGGACCGCGATCTATGACCTTGCCAAATACATCTAACATGCGCCCAAGCACATGCTTGCCCACGGGAGCCAACAGTGGACCGCCGGTATCATTAACCACGGCACCACGCGCCAGTCCCTGCGTAGGTGTTAGCGCCATACCCCGCACATGAGTGGCATCCGGCTGCGCCAGGACTTCAATGATAATTTGATTATTCTCGCCACAGCGCAGGAGTGAGTAGATGGGTGGCAACGTTGTATTAAAGCAAATATCAACAACACCCCCGCGAACTGCGCTAACCACACCCGTATTGACCTTATCGCTACTTTCGATCATGGTCTGTTACCTTAAGCGTAAGCCGCGCTACCTCAATATTCAGGCGATCAAGGCTCTACCTTTTCTTCTCCTGCACCACAAGAGACCGTCAACCCCGACGTATTAGCTAGCGGCCTCAGGGTCTTCTTTTTCAAAAGAGTCACTAATTACGCGCGTTCGTTGCGGACCGGCAGCATATTTTTCGAGCCCCACCAGAACCGGATACAACGCTTGCAGAGCTACATGAGCAGCGCCACGGGTTGGGTATTTTCTGACCTCGCCACTTGCGCCGCGAACGTCATGCCAGAGGCCGTTTTCTTCTTGAACTTCAATCTTGTACATGACCCATTCCATCTATAAATTCTGGCCCAACCTGGCTCTAACCCTAGCACGCTTGTCATACTTGACAGTGCGGTAGCGCACTTAACGGCCTGAGGCATGCGCAAGGCGTAGCATGTCAAAACAGAAGGTAGATTGATTGCCCGAAGCCCAGGTCGTTAGATCCAGGTAGTTTACAGGCCGGTTCGAAGATGATTTTGTTAATACAGCGGGGAGTTCCAGGACCCACGGCCAGAGCGCGTTCTTTAGGTTCAGCCTTACGCCCACCCAACTGCGCGAGAAGCCCACCCGCTTTCCATCCTTACAGGTTCGACGATAGACCCCAATTAGTTCTGGGGTAGGCTTCAAATAGCTTTTATCTATCCGGCTGACAGGGCCGTTAATCGTGCCCGATAGAGGTAAATTAAAACCGGAATACCCAACCACATATTAACAGCGTGAGTTAGGGTCATCATCAACATGCCCCCTACCGAGTGTTCTGACATCGCATAGCCCAGCCCTGAAACCGCCAAGGTACCCAATCCTCGCACCACACTCCATAACATATAACCACCTAGCAAAACCCAAGCACGACCTTGTGTATGGCTCCAGCTATCAGCCATGGACTGCAGGGGGCTTTTATCACTTAAAGGTGCCTCTACGCTGACCAGCAGATACCGTCCAGATAGATAAGCACCTGGAATTAAAAAAGCCATAAGCCCCAGTATCACGAGCAACCCCGAAAGTAACTGTGCCACAAAAAGACGCGGCCCTCGCTCCAGTGCCAGTTGCCATAGCTTTAAGGTAGATTGTTCTGTGCCCCGTACCAGCCTATCGATACCTAAAACAGCCAGCACATCAAACAACAACTGTGCGATCAAACTAGGCATGGTCTCTGCCAAGTTCACATGAAATGCAGGCGCATGGGCAAGATCACCGGGATGCATTTTGATGTAATCCAGCCACCCCTGCACATACGTCCAATTATCCCAACCTGCATAGGTGAGGTAACTTAGCCAGAGGCTAATCACCACCACCACAGGCAAAGTCAGCCCTATCAACTTCCATGCTTGGGTTCTAAAGAAATGCCAAACTTCTTGATGAATCGATTCCATAATCATGCGAGTCCTCATAGATACTATCTCTATTATCGCACAGGGCATCTGCTTGCACGGCTAGTTTGTAGGAGCATTTGATCGATACGATGACCAACAGCTATACTCAAGATCATTCAACAATGACCCTATGGATAACTGAAGTGAGAAGATGGCGTAGCCTGTCGCTTGGGGTGGCCTTACTGGCTATGGTTCTAGTGGCTATACAAGCGTGGAAAACCTACCCACGGCATTTAGCACCCTCAAATCCCCCACCTCATATCGTCGCACACCCTCCGCATCCAGCGACCGTTCGTTTACAGCCCCCCCCCTTACCCACCGTGGTTTCAACACCGGCTGAACTCCCTGACCAGGTTGAACTGGGCGCTGAAAATGTAGATCGCTTACATACAGAATATACGGATCTGGCCTCACGCAAACAGGATCTGGATAGTCAGCTGGCCGATAGTGAAGCTCTGATCAAACTCAAAGCTCAACGTATTAAGCAATTACAGCAGCAACTCCAAAAGACACCTCCCCGAGCACCCTGATGAAACCTGGCATCTGCACGATATTTTGTTTAAACCTCATGATCTGCTGGCCAGCATGGGCTGACTTGGGCGGCTCCAGCGCGGACATCACCCAACACCGAATGGCAACACGCCATGCCCTGGCTGTACCCTTTACGCGTTACAGCTATGTGACCCCTCAAGGCACGCAAATGGAAGAGTATGCAGGTTCAGATGGAACTATCATAGCGCAACGCTGGCAGGGCTCGGCTCCCCCTAATCTGGAACATACTTTAGGTTCATATGCTCAAACACTGCATCAATACCGACCACGACGACCTGATCACCACCGTCTCTATCTTGCCACGCCCGACCTGGTGGTAGAGTCGCGCATGTACCTCGGGCATTTTCAAGGGTATAGCTACCTCCCCAAGGCATTACCTCCAGGAATTACCATGCAGGATCTGAATTAAATGCGTTCACCTTTCATTTTTATCGTTTCCTTGCTAGCACTTCCTTGCTTCCTGACCGCCTGCGGAGGCGGGGGGTCATCCTCAACCGGAGGTATAGCTCCAAATTCCACCACCCCTGGAGCCAATGCATCACTAACAGGCAACGTCAGCCTGAACAGCTCGATCTATAACAATGTCGTACCCTTGATCATTGATGGAGGACCACCTGCCAGCAAATCTAATTATGTCAACGGTGTATTTGCGACCATCACCGTATGCATACCCTCAACCAATGCCTGCCAGAGTATTGATCATGTCCTGATTGATACCGGCTCGGTAGGCTTGAGGTTATTGGCACAATCAGGTCAGGGGGAACTATCCCTTTCCCTACCTGCCGTCACGGATCGCGGCAGCACGCTTTACGAGTGTTCTTTGTTTGCTGATGGATACTCTTGGGGTAGTATCAATAAAGCGGACATTCAATTAGGCGGTGAATTAGCTAGAAACGTCCCTGTACAGATCATTGGTGCAGGAACCAACCTGACTCCCTCGAGTTGCCCGCAAAGCGCACCGGTCAACGTCCCTGAAAACGATCTGGCCAGTCTAGGGGCTAATGGTATTTTAGGTGTAGGTGTCTTTTCTCAGGACTGCGGCAGCAGTTGTACACCAGCGCCCTACTATGACTGCAATAGCAGTGGATGCCAAACCATGGCCGTCATACCCACCAGTATCACTAGCCAACTACAAAACCCTGTAAGCATGCTCCCACGAGATAACAATGGCATCCTGATTGATCTGCCATCTCTTAACGACACAGGGGCAGCTACGGTCAATGGCCAAATGCTGTTGGGCATCAATACACAAAGTGACAATACACTTCCCAGTTCAGCCACAAAACTGGCTTTGGTCAGTATTTTTAGCCTACTGAACCCCACTCCAGCTGGCCAGCTTAATGAAGCTCAGATCAACAATCAAACCTACCCAACCAGCTACTTTGATTCTGGCACCAGTGTATGGGAAGTCGGCAATCAGTTACCTGCCTGCCCTAACGGCTCAGCAGGCGCTGGCTTTGCCTGTCCGACGCCCTCTCCTCAGAACCTGCAAGCCACCCTGTTTGATGCAAACAACCAAACAGCAATGATTAGTTTCAACCTAGAAAGTGCCACCACATTATTTTCCAACTACCCAGCCAATACGGCATTTGACAATCTCGCCGCGACAGCCCCAGACAATCAAACCTTGGTCATGGGACTACCATTCTTTTACGGCAAAGGGGTTGCAACCCTGATCCAAAGCCAGCCCTTGCCCAGTACTGGACTGACCGGCCCGCTGGTAGCCTATTACTCATTGCCATAATAATGAGTTGTCTGGCCCAGAGGTTGTCTGGGCCAGCTTCATCAACTCAGATGTCAGCGACTTCGGCTGGATAGGCTATGTAGTTAATACCTGACCAGTACTCAACAATGCGCTGTACCTGACAGCTGTAACCCATCTCATTATCATACCAAACGTAAAGCGTCGCATGATGACCATTAACAATCGTGGCCTGCGCATCAAAAACGCCTGCTGCACGCGAACCGATGAAGTCAGAGGACACCACCTCGGTTGAATTGGTAAAATCAATCTGCCGCTGATAGCGTGAGCTCAGCGCAATTTCACGCATAAAATCATTAACTTCTTCGCGTGTCACCTCCCGAGGCAAGGCTAGATTCAAAATAGCCAGAGACACATTGGGTGTCGGTACACGAATAGAATTACCGGTCAATTTACCGGTCAATTCCGGTAATGCCTTGGCAACCGCTTTCACTGCTCCCGTTTCAGTGATCACCATGTTCAGCACCGCTGAGCGGCCACGACGATCCGACTTGTGGTAATTATCAATAAGATTCTGGTCATTGGTGTAGGAATGCACAGTCTCCACATGCCCCGAAATCAAGCCAAAATGCTCATTGATCACCTTTAAGACCGGAGTAATCGCATTGGTCGTACACGAAGCCGCCGATATAATTTGATCATCCTGGGTAACATCATGACCATTCACCCCAAAAACGATATTCTTGACATCGCCCTTGGCCGGTGCTGTCAACAATACTTTAGCGATGCCTGGGCGCAAATGTCTGCTCAGACCCGCCCGATCTTTCAACTTGCCGGTATTATCGACCAAGATGGCATTGTTAATACCATAAGCACTGTAATCCACATCTTCTGGATTATTGGCATAGATCACCTTGATATAGTTGCCATTGGCGATGATAGCTTCATTTTCATCATCAACCGCGATGGTCCCTTCAAAGGGGCCATGCACAGAGTCGCGGCGCAGCAACGAAGCCCGCTTTTGCAAATCGCCATCGGTTGCTTTACGTACCACCACAGCCCGCAAGCGCAAGCCATCACCGCCGCCTGCTTTCTCAATCAACAAACGAGCTAGTAAACGACCAATACGCCCAAAGCCATATAACACGACATCGGTGGGGCGAGCATCATTTTTCTGTCCCAAGCTAGGAGCTACTTCCCGCCGGACAAACTCAGCAGGCGTGAGCCCTTCGGGATTTTGACGGTACTGAATAGCCAGTTTACCCAAATCAACACGGCAGGGACCAAGATCAAGCTCACACAGGGTTTGCAGCAAGGGGAAGGTATCAACAACAGAAAGATCCCCAGCAATCATACGAACACGCCGATGATGTTTGAGTATCTGAATGACCGAGCGGTTAACCAGAGCACGTCCATAAACTGCCACGACCACATTACGCTCACGGTACAAACGACCAATCATGGGAATCATGGTCTCAGCAAGAGCTTCACGGTTTTTCCAACGACCAAAATGGTCATCCGACAGGGCTTTCAAGGACTCGGCTGCGCTCATGACATGACCTCAACAATCAATGAAGCGCGCATTGTACATGCTTTTGAAGCCGGCATGAACCTCACGAATCAACTGAGCATCAGGATTATTCGACGAACTAGAAAAGCATGAAGGGTAAAACTAAAAGCCGGCATGCCCTGCATGCCGGCTGCGACTCACTCAGTAATCGCCTTGATCTGTTTTAGCAGATCCTTTTGCTTGTCACTTGGACGCGAGGTCTGCATGGCCATCAGCTTGGACATGTCGCCTTCGACACGAATCTGACCGCTCATGAAACCCTGCATACCTGCAGACTGATCATTCTCAACAAAAATGCGACGAGCCAAGTCAACGGGGAGCTTAAGCTTGGTGCTGCCCGAACTGTTGTGACCACGTTCGAAACGACCACCGTTGAGGCACATATCAACATCACCGGATACAGCTCCGCTGACGGTAATATTGAGTACCAGACTTGCCAAAGCAGCAGGCACATCCAGCTCTCCAGCCACCTGAGTCAACTTCTCAACTTCTGTAAACCATTCGTCCGACAGAAAAACTGCCATCATTTTCTCCTTATGGGGTCAGTGTACAGCACATAGGCCGGTAAAAGCCTTCAATCACCAGGACATCCGGCATACGTACCGACCACACCATAAGCGAAAGCCCATCGGCTGGCAAGTAGCTCACAATAATCCCATCAAAGATCGTAACCGCGCTCTTCATGCAGGACCAAATCCAAGCCCTCCGTTTCCTGATCACCCTGTACGCGCATAGGTCCGGTCAGCCAGCTAGTTGCCTTGATAACCACCCACGTGATAACCGCTGTATAGGCCAGAGTCACACCCACGCCCTGCAGCTGAACAGAAAGCTGCTCAACTATGCTATGATTCTGGCTAGCCATACCCATACCGCTAAAGACACCGAGCGAGGGGCTGCACAGCAACCCTGCCATCAGCGTACCCAATACGCCTCCCACACCATGCACAGGGAATACATCCAGGGAATCATCAATAGCCCATACCCTTTTAATCAGCTGAGTCATCAGAAAACAGACAACCCCTGCTGATAACCCAACGAGCAATGCACCACCCGGACCTACTGAACCCGCCGCAGGGGTAATTGTCCCCAACCCGGCCACCATACCGGTTACGATGCCCAACACTGAGGGTTTACCAAACCTCCACCATTCCAGAAACATCCAGGTCAAAGCTCCCGTGGCCGCAGAGATATGGGTTACTGCCAAAGCCATGGAGGCAGCACCATCTGCAGCTAAAGCAGATCCTGCATTAAAACCAAACCAGCCCACCCAGAGCATCCCCGCGCCAGTAACCGTCATGGTCATATTATGCGGAGCCATGGATTGACGAGGGAATCCTTTGCGAGCTCCCAAGGTCAAAGCAGCAACCAAGGAAGCCACGCCCGCCGTGATATGAACCACGGTCCCACCTGCATAATCAAGCAGTCCTTTTTGCTGTAAAAAACCCCCACCCCATACCCAATGACATACCGGGGTATACACCAGCGCGGTCCACAAAACGCTAAATACCAGCATGGATGAAAATCTGACGCGCTCAGCGTACCCTCCGATGATCAGGGCCGGGGTAATGATGGCAAATGTCATCTGATACATAGCAAATAACACCTCTGGCACCCCATTAGGCCCCATGGTTGCCCTGCCCATCCCAGAGAACAAAATACGACCCCCTCCACCCAACAGGGCATTCCATGCCCCCCCTGAGGTAAACGCTAGGGAATACAAACCGATCAACCACATAAGACTGACCACGGCAGTAATGGCGAAACACTGCATGAGGATAGATAGCACGTTGCGCGTCCTGACCAAACCGCCATAAAAAAGAGCCAGCCCGGGCAGGGTCATAAAAAGCACCAAGGCTGTTGAAGTCAGCATCCAAGCCGTATTTCCCGTATCGAGCGCAGCCGTGGCAGCATGCACAGGCCCAGCAGCCAACACCAAGCATCCCAGAACAAGAGTACTCAGCCTTTTCATCACAGCGCATCCCTATCGGTTTCGCCCGTACGAATGCGTACTACATGCTCTAAGTTCATGACAAAAATTTTGCCATCGCCAATCTTGCCTGTTCCTGCGGCCCTGCTAATAGCCTCTACCGCCTGATCCACCTGAGTAGCCTGCAGCGCCACTTCCAATCTGACCTTGGGTACAAAATCGACGACATACTCTGCACCACGGTAAAGTTCAGTATGCCCTTTTTGACGACCAAACCCTTTGACCTCGCAAACCGTCATCCCTGTCACCCCCACTTCAGCCAGGGCTTCTCGTACTTCATCTAGTTTAAATGGCTTGATAATAGCTATGACCATTTTCATCGGGGGCACTCCCTAGTGAGCCATAAAGGCGCATAGTAGCACCCCGTTTTGGTGCATGACTAGAGCTGCGCTCTTATTTGGGGCCTTGTTTTTAATGAGACACTCAAGAAGTAACGCCCTAAACATCCCCATGGATAAATCCAGGGGCTTCTCGCGCAATTGGGTGATTATGCGTTGAAATAAATACGCGCTAAAGCTCCTGCTTCGACTTTTTCAAAACAGAACTCAAAACCATGCAGATTCATGATGGCAGAGACTATGCTTAAACCCAGGCCATGACCCTCAACTCCACTAGAACCTGAACTACGGTAGTATCGTTTGAGAACAGCCTCTCTTTCATGATCAGGAATACCAGGCCCCTGATCTAAAATATCCAGAACCATGCGATCCTGTAATCGATAAAGGTGCAAACGAATCAAGCCATTTATGGGAGAGAACTTGATTGCATTATCCAGTACGTTGGCTATGGCTTCAAAAAGCAACTCATCATCAGCATCCACGCTCATTTCAATTGAAGACTCAAAGCTCAGCTGCAACTGCTTTTCTTCGGTCAAAGGAAGGTAAAACTCCATAACACGTTGCAGAATATCGATGAGCGATACTTTGGTAAACGCCACACGACGCTTCTGGCTTTCAATTTCTGCAATACGCAACAGGGCTCGAAACCTACTGAGTACAACATCGGTATCCTCCAGCACCCCTTCCATTTCACGCGCGTGTTCCTCATCAACACTTCTCTGCAAGCGGTATAAACGGGTTCGCAGACGCGTCATGGGAGTGCGCAAATCGTGGGCAATATTATTGCAAACATTACGAACTTCATCCATGAGCAACCCAACGCGGTCCAGCATGGCATTGACGACTGATGCAAGCATATCAAGTTCGTCATGACTTTCTGAGACATCAAGACGAACCGAAAGATCTCCCTGAGCAATACGCTCGCAATTGGCAGAAATTTCCCGAACACGACGCAAAGACCGCAAGGAAAGGTACAGCCCGGCTACAAGCCCCATGATAACAACCAGGGTACCTCCTTCAACCAAGGCCTCTTCAATGATCAGCCGTAAATGTTTGAAGGACTCAACATTCTGACCTACCAAAAGACGTCGCCCCCCCGGCAGCATACGAGCAATAAACATGGCTTCATGTGCAGGCTGATAAACATCCTTATCATCATATTCATGCCTCAGCTCATATACATGCTCATCTGTAACTCCATTCCAGTGCAAGCCTGCAGGTATACGCTCCAAATTACCGGCCAGCCAATTACCTTGGGCATCAAAATAGCCATAAACACCACGATGCAGAAAATCACGCCGCACAAGTCCATTTACAGCCACTTTAAGATTGGCCCCATCGAGCAAGATCAGCTGATGCATGCGGGCTTCAAGACTAAAGTCGATACTTCTGGCCATAAAACCCACAGTGCGCCAATAGACCAGCCCCATAAGCAAACTGACTGTCATCAAAAAAAGGGCACCGTAGACCCATGCCAGACGAAACGCCGTAGTATTCCAGTACCTAGCGACTTTCACAAAACATAAACCCCGAACCGCGTATGGTCTTAATCAAAGGAGCAACACCGGTGGGATCAATTTTCTTACGAAGCCGCCCCACATGTACATCAATAATGTTGGTGCCCGGATCAAAATGGTAACTCCACACCGCTTCAAAAATCATCGTACGAGTAACAACTTGGCCACTATTGCGCATCAGATATTCCAACAGTTTGTACTCTGTCGGCAGCAGGTCCAAATCGTTACCCTCCCTGCTGGCTGTTCTGCGAATAATATCCAGCTCAACATCAGCGACCCGGAGTTTATTGGTTAAACCGCTACTTAACGTACGACGTAGCAAAACTTCAATTCGAGCAACCATTTCCTCAGGAGCGAAAGGCTTGGTCAGATAGTCATCCCCACCAGCACGAAGCCCCCGAATGCGCTCATCGATATCACTCAGCGCACTCACCATAAGCACAGGCAGTCCCAATCCTCGCTCACGCAAGTTGCTAACCACATTCAGCCCGTCCGTATCAGGCAACATTCTGTCCACGGTCAGTATATCGAACTGACCACTCATCGCTTTTTGCAGGCCCAGATCTCCCGTCCCCGCATGTTCGGCCTCAAAGCCATGCCGCTGCAATTCACCCATAATTTCCTGAGCTGTCTGCAGATCATCTTCAATCACCAAAACACGGGACATCAAACACCTCCAAGCCATTTACGTTCCACCACCTAGCATGCGCCATTATGGGCAACTGATGAAAGGATGAGCGAGACTATGCATGTTAAGAATTATTCACCCATGACTAACCATTCAGCTGTTCGTACGACACCAATAGCATCGCCTGGACGCACAACCGTATGGGGAGGAAGCACTACCCACCCCTCGCAGGCTGCAGCTGGCCATATAGATCCTGAGCTAAAATTCTCAGCCATATACCACCGCCCTTCCCGTTCACACGCAGGCCAGTACTCCTGACGCAGTCCTGTCTGGCGTTCGAAACCGGCAATTCCTGAGACGCCATGAAGTGGTTTTGATATTTGACCCGTCATTTTTAACAAAAAAGGTCTCGCCACCGCACACAGGGTTACCCAAGCCCCCATAGGATTCCCTGGTAGGCCCAGCACACAAACACCGCCATAATCAGCCACACATAGAGGCTTACCTGGCCGTATCGCTACTTTCCAGAACTGAAGCTGCCCTTCCAGGTGTAATAACTTCTGCACATGGTCTTCATCGCCCACTGAAACACCACCGCTTGAAATAATGACATGCGGTTGTAATTCCAGCGCCTCACGCCAACGTTGACGTGTCACCTCCAAGGCATCAGGAACAATACCCAGGTCCAGAACTTCAAAACCCCACGACTGCAAAAGTGCCGACAGCATGGGACGATTACTGTTATATATGCAGCCAGGGCGCCAGCTCTCATGGACTTCCAGCAGTTCATTACCTGTGCTGAATAAAACCGCGCGCGGCCGCTCCCATACCTGTACCTGAGCCTGCCCCAGTGATGCCAATAACCCTACCTGTAATGGCCCCAAACGCATACCGGCCTGCAAGACCTGCTGACCCCTGGCCACGTCGTGACCGGCAGCACGGATATTCATGCCTTCCATGGGCATAACGGAAAACTTCACGCCGACCGCATCCACCTCAACCTGTTCCTGCATGACGACAGCATTGGCGCCTTCTGGCACCGGAGCGCCTGTGAAAATGCGAGCGCAGGTCCCCGGACTTAATTTCTCAGGTACTTGGCCGGCAGCTATTCGCTGACTGACAAGCAAAGATTTTCCAGGCTGATAGTCATTCACGTGTAAGGCATAACCATCCATGGCAGAACACGCCATGGGTGGAACCGCACGCGTAGCGCGTATATCTTGAGCCAGGATGCGCTGAAACGATGAGGACAAGGCTAGAGTTTCTTGCTGTAAAACAGGAACAGAACGCCTTAACAGCGCAGAAATGGCTGCATCAACACTTAGCCAATCTGAGTTTTCAGCCATGCCTTAACCTCCGGTTATATTCATGGTTCGCCGCAATGTCACGGGTTGTTCCAAATTAAATTCATGGCGACGGGGTTTGGACAGCAAGGCTTGCTGAACTGAAGGCAGTATGGCTGCAGCTCCTTGCTCACGCAGCACGGCACGCAAGTCCAGCGAATGCTCATGTCCCAAACACAAATACAAACGACCTTCGGCTGACAACCGCACGCGATTACAGGTTTCACAAAAATTATGTGAATGAGGAGAAATGACTCCTATTTTTTGTCCAGTAGCGGCATGCTGAAAATATCTTGCAGGCCCCCCCGTTACATACGAACAGGGGAGCCAGGGACCTGCGTACTGCTGCAGTACATTAATCACCTCATCACTGCTCATATAGAGCGCATGACGATCATGCTCGGTGATATCACCTAGAGGCATCTCTTCGATATAGACCATGTCACTGCCATGCAAGGCAGCAAATTTGGCCAGATCAACAATTTCATCATCATTGCGTCCGCGCATGATGACAGCATTAATGCGTAGGCGGGGTATGCCTGCGCGTCTGGCCGCATCCAGTCCCTCCAGAACATCTGGCAAATAACCAAAGCGGGTGATTTCCTGAAACCGATCAGGACGCAGGCTATCCAGGCTGATATTCACGCTATCTAAACCCGCCTGACGCAATGCAAGAGCATAAGCGGCCAAGTGTGAACCATTGGTGGTCAGTGCGATTTCTCGTAGAGCCCCCAATGAGCTCAATGTAGCCACCAGATTGACTACATTTCGTCGCAAGAGCGGTTCGCCCCCGGTGATTCTGACTTTCCTTAACCCCGCAGGAATCAAGGCATGCACAATCTCAACAATTTCTTCCAAGGTGAGCAGTTCATCGCGAGGCATAAACTTCATGGTTTCCGTCATGCAATACACACAACGAAAATCGCAACGATCGGTCACCGAAATCCTCAAGTACTCGATAACTCTGCCCCAGCCATCCTTGAGCTCATTCGACATCAGCGAGGCTCCACTTTTTCCAGAACCTTGGCTTGCTGCCACCAAGCCTCCATTTGCTCCAAAGTCAAGGCCTCCCAAGGCACATGCTGTTGCCGGCGACTATCCTCAATATACCGAAATCGACGCACAAACTTATCATTGCTTCGACGAAGAGCTGTCTCAGGATCAAGGTGTCGATGTCGAGCCAGATTAGCCAAGACAAACATCACATCACCCAACTCATCTTCTTCGGCATCAGCATCTTTGCCCAAAACAATAGCTAACTCCTCAACTTCTTCATGCAGCTTATCCATGACCTGTTGCGTACTCGGCCAATCAAAGCCTACCTCGGCAGCTTTTTTTTGTAATTTACGTGCCCGCACCCAAGCAGGCATACCTGCCGCGACGCCATCAAGCAAACCTTCTGACACCTCTCCCTTGGCGCGCTTTTCCTCTGCCTTAATAAGCTCCCAGCGCTGCTCAACTTCCGCCGGAGTAAGATCGGTCGTGTCCCCAAACACATGAGGATGGCGGCGTTCAAGTTTGGCTACAATCGCTGCAGCCACATCCTCAAAACTGAACCATCCTTGCTCCGATGCGATCTGCGCCTGAAACACTACTTGCAACAATAAATCGCCCAGTTCTTCGCATAAATTTACTCTATCGCCGCTATCAATAGCAGCTACAACCTCATGCGCTTCTTCCAGAACATAAGGAGCCAGTGACTCCAGGGTCTGCGCCTTATCCCAGGAACAACCATGCTGAGGATCACGCAACCGACGCATCACCTCCTGCAACCGATGTATAGATTCATCCACACCAAGCACTCCTTCCTATCCGTAATTTCCGATACGCCTGGCTTCAATGACATTAGGTTGTTGGGCAATCCGATTGAGTACCCGGCCCAATACATCCAGATCCGAGACTTCAATCACGAGACGCATGGTCGCCGTACCATCCGACTTGTCTGAATGAGTTTGCACGCCCGTCACATTGACATGCTCATTCGCTAGCACAGCCGTAATATCTCGCAACAATCCGGTACGATCATAAGCGAGAATAAAAACATCGACCGGATAAGGCTGATGATTGAAAGCGCTCCAGCTGACCGCCACAATACGCTCAGGTTCATGCTCCTGCAATTTACGCAGTTCAGGGCACTCAGCCGCATGAACCGTCACCCCCCGCCCCTGCGTAATATATCCAGCAATGGCCTCACCCCGCACCGGACGACAGCATTTTGCCAGCGTCGTCAACAGGTTACCAACCCCCTCTATAACGACATCACTTTCCTCGCGGCGACGTGATGGACGAAGCAGGGTTTCTGGCAATAGATCCTGCTGACGGGGTTGAAGATCAGCCAATAGATTGACCACTTGCTGCACGCTCACATCCCCTGCGCCCAAGGCAACGAGCAAGTCATCACGGCTTTTGAGGTTAAAGCGTGCGGCTAAGGGATTGAGGTCAATTTTGCCCAGCGATAGATCCAGCCTTTCCAGCTCTTTGGTCAGCATATCCTGACCAGCTTCAAGATTTTGGTCACGATCCTGCATTTTGAACCAGTGCCTAACCTTGGCCATGGCTCGCGACGTCACTAAATACCCCAAGGAAGGATTTAGCCAATCTCGGCTAGGCTTTCCTCCCTGGCTGGTCATAATATCGACTTGGTCCCCCGTCGATAGCGCATAAGTCAAGGGAACAATTCGACCATTAACACGGGCTCCCCGGCAAGCATGCCCAACTTCCGTATGAACATGGTAGGCAAAATCCAGCGGCGTGGATCCCGCCTGCAAATCAACCACATGGCCATCACGGGTAAATACATAAATTCTTTCATCCTGAATGGCTTGATTAAAATAGGAAGCCAAGTCTTCAGCCCGCGACTCCCCAATATCTTCCTGCCACTCAAGAACCTGACGCAACCAGGCAATTTTTCCTTCATAGCGCCGATCCTTGCCGCCTTGTGTCCCTTCCTTATAATGCCAGTGAGCACATACCCCGAGTTCAGCCTCTTCATGCATCGATGGCGTACGGATCTGAACCTCCAGAGC
>JABEVH010000173.1 GCA_013043915.1 Pseudomonadales bacterium | reverse complement strand
GCGCCGACGTGTGACTTCACCGGGAGGAACCACGGAAGCAGCCCTAACGGTGATGAATCAGCAAGGGCTTAAGGAAATATTCTATCAAGCCATGCAGGCAGCAAGCGCTCGAGCCACAGAGTTGGGCAAGATTCTTCAGGAGAACCAAGTATGAATGCACTGCAGGATGTGAGCCATCTCCTAGTTTCCAGTCTGGCCGGTTTTTACATGGGGTTGCTCTGGTTGCGTTTTCTGCTGCAGTTTTTGCATGCCGATTTCTACAATCCGGTATCTCAGTTTGTGGAACGATGGACCCGCGTACCTTTGCGCCCGTTGCGACGAATGTTGCCGTCAACGGGTCGCGTCGATGTGGCAGCGCTCTTGCTGATTGTGTTGATTAAACTGCTGGAGCTCAGTTTATATGCGGCGGTAGAGGCTCATACGTTGCTGCCTGCACCACAATTGATTTTTTTGGCAATTTTTGCACTGCTTTCTCAACTGTTGTACTTTTATCAGGGTGCGGTGATTTTGCTGATGATTATGTCCTGGGTTGTTGCGGCAGGAGGTTATCATGCCGTCTATGCTCTATTGGCAGAGATTACAGAGCCTTTGTGTGCTCCGGCTCGTCGCATTATTCCACCCATGGGCGGATTGGATCTTTCAATCATGCTGGTTTTTTTGGGGATACAGATAGCTGAGGTTTTGTTGCAGCATCTCTTTAATGTGTTAGGTGCGGCGCTGGGCTTGTGAATCGTAACGCACCATGCCGACGTGTCGGAGAGGGTATTGAATTAACTTGTCATGTTCAGCCGGGTGCACGTAGCAGTGCCTTTGCTGGCATGTATGGCGATGCCATTAAATTGCGCATAGCTGCTGTAGCGGTTGATGGCAAAGCTAATCTGTCCTGCCAGGAGTTTCTGGCTGAGGCTTTTGGGGTAAGCAAGTCCGAGGTTGTGTTATTGCAAGGTGCTGCATCCCGGCACAAGCGGTGGTGGATCAAGCGTATCGGAAGATGGCCACCAGAACTGCAGGGATTGCTGGAACTGTCAATGAGGTGGTAGATGGAACGGGGAAGTGTGGCAGAGAGGGAAGGATTAGCGCAACACGTCCAGGCGTTTACACGCTGGAAGCAGGACGTGGTCAAAGAGCTTACCCGTTACAGGCAGTGGTTGAATGCCAATGGATTAAATACATCCGATCTGGATGTACGCCTGAATCAGGCTTTGCGTACTTTGAAGCTGGATCGCATTTTGCTGGCTTTTGTAGGTGAGTTCTCCCGTGGCAAATCAGAAATGATCAATGCCCTGCTCTGTCGGCATTATGGTCAACGCTTGCTGCCTACGCGTATTGGTCGGACCACCATGTGTCCTACGGAACTCTACTACGATGCCAGTGTTAGCGGCGCATATATTAAATTACTTCCCATACAAACCCGTAACGATGGCGTTCGTCTTTCCGATTATAAACAACAACTTGAGCATTGGGTCCATTTGACCATCAATCTCGATGACAGTGCTTCCATGAAAATTGCGTTTCAGGAAGTCGCTAAAACCATACAGGTTACCAAGGAAGAAGCCACTGATCTGGGCTTTCAGGTAGAATTCCTGGAGTCTTCGCAAGAAAATGCCGACAAGGTACATGTTCCCGCCTGGCGTCATGCCTTGATCAATATCGACCACCCTTTACTACGTCAGGGTCTATCTATCATAGATACCCCGGGTCTAAATGCCTTAGGTTCAGAGCCAGAATTAACGTTGAGTCTTTTGCCTGAAGCTCATGCCATCTTGCTGGTGTTATCGGCTGATACGGGTTTAACGGCGACTGATCACACGATTTGGAAGGACCATGTGCGTGATATCGTAGAGCGCCGCGGTGCCGCTCTCTATGGTGTGCTCAATAAAATCGATATGTTGTGGGATGAAGACGATGATGAAAAAGAAGTGCAACAGCATATTCAGCGGCTGGTGCAACTGACCGCCAAACAACTTAACTTAGATACCGACCATGTTTTACCCCTGTCGGCACGTATGGCGGTAAAGGCCAGATTGCTGGCAGATGAGGACATGTTGAAACGCAGTCGGTTGTTGCCGTTTGAGCAGGTCTTGGCACAGTCGGTAGTCACCACTAAGCAGAAGTTTTTTCAGCAAACCATTGTTAAAGATTTGTTGAGTATGGTGGAAGGTAGTCGCAAGGCGCTCACTGATCGCCACCAAATTCTTCAGGCCGATAGTCAACAGCTGGCATCGCCGGATCGCCACAGTGAGCATGAACGCGTGATTCTGACGCGGAGTGTGCAGCAGGAACAGCAGGTTTATAATCGTAGACTTGCAGTCTTGCATGCGGCCCGCAAGCTGATGGAAACACAACTCCCTAAACTTCGCGCGGTGGCAGCTTCTGAGTTATTGAATGAGCATATAAAAACTGCTCAACAGACGGCCTCCTCAGGGGTGCTCGGTAGAGGACTGACTCAGGCTGTCGGTCAGTATTTTTCTGCTTTACGGGCAGATATGACACGACTTAAGGATGAAGTTGATTACATGGATGGAACGGTTCAGAAACTTTATCAACGTTATGCGCAGGAAGCTCAGGTTGAGGTTCTGGATTTTCCGCATCTTGCCGTATCAGATGCTCTTTTTGAATTAACGCAACTTGAGCAGCAAGCCATGCCCTTCCGTTCTCGTCTGAGCAACATGGTGGGTGCTCAGAAAGCCAGCGACAAATTTTTTACTACGGTTGCCAGTGTGGCTGGCGAGGTGTACCTGCAGACTGCAGCCAAGGCAGAGCAATGGTGCAAGGCTTCCTTAGGCCCGCTCATGCAGCAGACCATGCAGCACCGCAGCCGCGTGCAGCAACTTATGGAGCAACTGAACCGGTTGACGCATCAAGGAAGTTCGCGCGATCAGCAGGTGCATGTGGTGGAAGAAAAAATTGCTGAAATGGATAAGCAGGTTCTGATTTTAGATAGCATCATGCAGAACTTGAGTCAGGGTGGGTCTTCGTCCAAGGCGCTGGTCGAGCCAGCTTGATACGAGTAGACTGTCGCCTGTTTGATCTGGATGTACAAGCACCATGACTAGCAATTTTCCGGCGGACTCTGTCGGTCTGGTTGTTCCGCAGAAAATGAAATTTGATGAGCCGTTGGCCTTGGAGTGTCAACGTCAGCTTACAGGTTATGAGCTGATTTATGAGACTTATGGTACCTTAAATGCCGATGCCTCCAACGCTGTTCTCGTTTGTCATGCTCTGTCGGGTCACCATCATGCCGCAGGGTTTCACCATGAAGACGAGACTAAACCCGGCTGGTGGGATGTCTGCATAGGTCCGGGCAAGCCCCTGGATACTCGCCGATTTTTTGTAGTGGCCCTCAATAATCTGGGTGGGTGCCATGGTTCGACCGGGCCGGCATCCATCTATCTGGAAACAGGCCGTAATTATGGGCCAGATTTCCCTATGATGACGGTTAAGGACTGGGTGAAGGCTCAGGCGCGTTTGGCTGACCGCTTGGGTATCAGCTGTTGGTGTGCCGTGATGGGGGGGAGTTTGGGAGGCATGCAGGTCATGCAATGGTCTATTGATTATCCAGGCCGACTACGCCATGCCATTGTGATTGCATCAGCCCCTAAACTCTCGGCACAAAATATTGCCTTTAATGAGGTGGCGAGACAAGCCATACTCTCCGATCCTGAGTTTCACGAAGGCCGGTTCTATGAGTTCGACACCTATCCTCGCCGTGGATTGATACTGGCAAGAATGGTAGGCCATATCACCTATTTGTCCGATGATGCCATGAAGGTAAAGTTTGGTCGGGATTTAAAATCGGGTAAATTTCACTTCGGCTTTGATGCTGAATTTCAGGTTGAATCGTATTTGCGCTATCAGGGAGAAGCGTTTTCACGCTATTTTGATGCCAATACTTATCTGTTGATGACGCGCGCTTTGGATTATTTTGACCCGGCCCGAGATTACCAGGATAACCTGCAGACAGCACTGGCCCATGCACGTTGTCGTTTTCTGGTGATCGCGTGTAGTACCGACTGGCGATTTTCTCCTGAACGTTCGCAGGAGATTGTTGATGCCTTGGTCGCTACCGACAAAGATGTCAGCTTTGCTGTGATTGACGCACCCCAAGGTCATGATTCTTTTTTGTTACCAGTACCT
>JABEVH010000172.1 GCA_013043915.1 Pseudomonadales bacterium | reverse complement strand
TGGTAAGTCGTGTGGATGGCAACATCCATACGCTCTGGTCGTTGACCCGAGAAACCCCAGCTACAACGCTTTTGGGCGTTTAGCTGCGGGAGCTTTCATACGGATGTTTATCTGCATGTGACCTCAAGGAATGAGCATGGTATTTACGTACGTGGTGCCAAAGCGCATATGACGGGGGGGTGGAACCAGCATTGGATCTGTCTTATGCCCACCTTGAATATGTCAGCTGCGGATAAGGATTTTGCCGTGGTTGCCATGGTGCCTGGTGATGCAGAGGGGATGACATATTTTCTGGGAAGGCAATCTTGTGATACCCGTGCGCTGGAAGGCCATGATGAGGATCTTGGCAATGCGCATTACGCAGGTCAGGAGGTTCTGGTTTATTTCGATAATGTCTTTATTCCGCATGAACATGTCTTCATGGACGGTGAGTATGCCTTTGCTCAGGAGTTAGTCGCCCGGTTTACGCAGTACCACAGGGCTTCTTATATCTGCAAGACAGGACTCGGTGATGTGTTGGTAGGGGCTGCGGCCAGTCTGGCGGAGGACAACGGTGTAGCCCAGGCCAGCCATGTCAAGGACAAGCTGGTTGAAATGGTGCATTTGAATGAGACCATAGCTGCCTGCAGTCAGGCCTCAGCGCATGCTGCTCATGTTTTTCCATCAGGAACAGCCATCAACGACGCCATGCTGGCTAATGTCTGTAAACAAAATGTTACGCGCTTTCCCTATGAGATCTCACGTCTTGCACAGGATCTGGCGGGAGGCTTGATGGTCACCATGCCCGGGGCCGCAGATTTTGCGCATGAGGATCATGGGCCCCTGCTTAAGCGTCTTTTGCAGGGCAAGGTGGGTGTGCCTGTGGACAATCGACGTCGTATGCTGCGCCTGGTTGAGAATATGACCTTGGGTCGTAATGCCGTGGGGTATTTGACGGAGTCCATGCATGGAGCAGGCAGTCCTCAGGCACAACGCATACAGATACAGCGAGGGATGCAGATCGAGAATAAAAAATGGTTAGCGCGTAAACTCGCCGGCATCGTGCAGGAATAATGGGTACGATTAAATAGGGTGTTGTCAGTTTGCCTGTGAGGCCAACTGCATTAGACTAGGCGCGCAGGCAAGTTTGCATTTTTTTCATGGGGTTGTAGGCAGGGAGTTTGAGCATGCGTAGGGTCGTTTTTAATCAGAAAGGTGGTGTAGGGAAGTCCAGCATCACGGTCAATCTGGCTGCCGTGGCTGCGAGTCGAGGCAAACGTACCCTGATTCTGGATTTAGATCCGCAGTGCAATGCCAGTCAGTATGTGCTCGCCGATAAAATCACCCCGGGTCGGGAGAGCGTAGAGTTAAACCCCAATATCGGTCAGTTCTTTGGTCAGACCCTGTCGTTCAAACTTAAAGAGAGGCCGTTGTCTGATTATGTGCATGCGACCGCTTTTGAAAACCTGAGCATCATACCCTCCAATGCTGAGCTTATGGAAATTGAGCAGATGCTGGAGTCCAAACACAAAATCTATAAATTGGCAGGGGCGTTGAAACAAATCTCACGTCAATATGATGAGGTTTTTATCGATACCGCGCCTGCCTTTAATTTCTTTACCCTGTCTGCATTGATTGCGGCTGAGACTTGCCTGATTCCTTTTGACTGTGATGCATTTTCCCGGCGAGCGCTCTATACCTTGCTGGAAAATATTCAGGAAACACGCAGTGATCATAATGATGAGCTGAAAGTTGAAGGCATCATCGTGAATCAGTTTCAGCCCCGTGCCAGCTTGCCACAAAAACTCGTCGAGGAGCTGAGAATGGAAGGGCACCCCGTTATGCGCACCATGCTGTCATCTTCGGTGATCATGCGTGAGTCGCATGAACGCTCCTTGCCCTTGATACATCTGGCCCCACGGCATAAATTAACCGAGGAATTCGGTGCGCTGTATGATGAGCTTCATTCTTAAGGCAGGCGTATAGTTCGCAAGTTTTTGAATGAAGCTAAGGCATGCAATCGGGCCTTCTCATGATGGATGATGGGCCTGGGATAGGTGTCGGTTAGCGGTGGGTGAGTCGGAGGGCGGTGCAGTAATTTGACGGGCACATGGGCCAGCTCAGGTAGCCAGTTACGTATAAACAGGCCCTGGGGGTCAAAGCGCTGACTTTGTGTCCAGGGATTAAAAATGCGGAAATAGGGTACAGCATCCACACCGGTGGATGCTGACCACTGCCAGCCGCCGTTGTTGGCTGCCAAATCGCCATCGATCAGGTGTTGCATGAACCAGCGCTCTCCCCAGCGCCAGTCTAGCCATAGATCTTTCACTAAAAACATGGCAGTGACCATACGCAGCCGGTTATGCATCCATCCGGTGTGAATTAACTGGCGCATGGCGGCATCGATCAGGGGGAACCCGGTACGGCCCTGGCACCATGCTTCAAAATGATCGGTGCGCTGACTCCAGATCAGGTGCTCTGTGGTGAGATCAAAGGCGCGGTATCGTCCGACCCGGGGGTAATCGACCAGTATGTGTTTGAAAAAATCACGCCAGGCCAGCTCTCCCAACCAGGTGTCGCGGCCTGGTCCCGGAGGAGATGCTAAGGCGCGATGCAGGGCCGTGCGTGGGGATAGGGAACCATTGACCAGATAGGGTGAAAGTTGACTGGTTCCTGGCATGGAAGGGATGTCGCGCAGCGCTGAGTAATCGCTTAAACG
>JABEVH010000171.1 GCA_013043915.1 Pseudomonadales bacterium | reverse complement strand
TGGTTAGGGTGCGCTGAATGATGAGTCCTCTGATCTGGCGTTGTACAACGGCCACCGATGTGGGTAAACGGCGCAAGATCAATGAAGATGCGCTGCTCGAACGTAATCAGGAAGGATTATGGCTCGTGGCAGATGGTATGGGAGGGCATGCTGCTGGCGATATCGCTAGTCAGGCGGTTGTGCATGCTTGTCGTCAGTTGTCGCTGGAAGGGACGCTGATTGATCGTTTAGACAGGCTGGAAGATACACTGATTGATGTGAATGATCAGCTGCGGGCCTATGCTGAGGAGCATTTGCAAGGCCGTACCATGGGGACGACTGCTTTGGCTCTCATGGCATGGGAGCGTTGGGCTTTATGCGTGTGGGTAGGGGATTCACGTTTATATCGCTGGCGGCAGGATGAACTAAGTCAGATTAGCCGTGATCACTCGATGTGGCAGGAAATGCGTGATGGTGGAGCTGATGAAAAGGCACTTAGCATGGAGCCTCAGCTGAAAAATGTGATTACTCGTGCCGTAGGTGGCCAGTTGGAACTGTTTGCAGATGTGCAATTGCTACAGCTGGAATCAGCAGACCGATTCTTGTTGTGTACAGATGGTCTATATAACGAAGTAGAAAATGAGGATATAGCCGGCATACTCTCCGGGGGGGGTGTAGATGAAGCAGGACAACGATTGATGAACCATGCTTTGCAACGAGGGGCCAGGGATAACGTCAGCTTGATCGTTGTGGAGGTGCTTTAAGCTATGCAAATTGAAGTCGTCAATGCACGTTTACTGCAATTGGCAGGGCAGCACTATCACAAACAGATTAGCGAAGATGTGTATCGTGCCCAGCGGCGTGAGCTACTCCAGTATGCTCTGGTGGAGCCAGAAGATGGCGAACTTGAATTACTGATTCCCTTGCTGTCAGAGACGGTAGTCACTACCCCACCGCCTATCGCTGAATCTGTGCGTTTCTCTTTGCCTCCTTGGCTTATACTGCTAGGTTTGTTGCTGTTGGTCTTAACCCTAGTTGCTGTGGTTGTTTTAGCGGTTTTGTAAGCTCAGGTTTTTGCCACCGCATTGGAAAGCATGCGGGCTCGCAGCTTTTGCAAATGACTGACTATGCGTGAAGACAGTAGTTGCTCACGGATCTCAGGAATCGGTTCCACAGGGAATTCGGGCATTCCTACGGGAGCCTGTTCGAGGGTCGTTAGGCGCGCAAGGGTGGTCTCAAGAGACTTGCCTAGCAGTCCACGGCGTGCTGGTTTGGGCAGATAACGAAAAACCTGGGCTTGATTGATTAACTCTACGACGCGTCGAGTGTCTTTGAGACTGGTCAATACTATCGTCAATAGGCCAGGGCGTTCGCGTTTGAGGGTTTTGATCAGAGTGCCTGCATCTTCGCCAGGGAGGAGCAGTTCTGTAATCAGTACCGTGATATTTTGGGTGGCCAATTCCCGCAAAGCCGCTTCCAGAGTGCCTGCCCAAAAGACATGATGCTGAAGGCCTACAATCTCTTTGACCATTTCAGCTGTTTGTGCATCGGGGTCAAGCACGAGCAGGCTGCGTTTGGGGGGGGAGGATGTTGGGCGTTGCGCGGGAGCTGCATTTAACTTATCCCGCGCCTGTCGTGCCAAGTTAGCGGCCAGCCCAACGGTATCGCGCAGCTCTTTGGGCCCCCAGGGTTTGTTGATGTAACGAAAAACCTCACCTTCATTAATGGAGGCGAGGCTGGCTTCAGCATCGGCATAGCCGGTGAGTAAGATGCGAATCGTATGTGGAGAGATTTCTCGTGCTTGGCGCAAAACTTCGGTACCCGTCATCTCAGGCATACGTTGATCAGAGATCAGTACATGCAACTCCTGTTCTTTGAGTAAGGCCAGAGCCTCGGAGCCTCGGGTGGTGGTAATTACATCGTACTGCATGCGCAATAACAGCCCTAAGCTGCGTAGTATGCGCTCTTCATCATCAACCAGAAGGATTCTGAGTTTACCGCCCATGATGGTCTCCTAAGCCACGGCCTGCTGCAAATGGCATGGCAGGGTAATTAGAAAGCGTGTGCCCACGCTGGGTCGGGAAGCAACCTGAATACGCCCCCGGTGTTGCTGAATGATTTGGTAGCTGATGGATAGACCCAGCCCGGTACCCTGGCCCACCGGCTTGGTTGTGAAGAAGGGATCAAAGATTTTCTTTAGATGGGCGGCATCGATGCCGCAGCCACTGTCTTGAATGGACAGATAAGTGTTGGTTTCATCGGACCAGGTGCGTATCAGGATCTTCCCCCCCTGAGGCATGGCCTGAGCTGCATTAGTCAATAAATTGAGCAGGACCTGATTGATCTGGGAGGGGATCATGCGCATGCGCGGCAGTGGGTTAAGGTCCTTGATGACCTCGATGCCATATTTCAGGGCATTGCGGGCAATGAGCAGGCTATTTTCCAGACAACTATTTAGATCAACGTTATCGACAAAGGCCTGATCCATACGGCTGAAATCCTTTAGGCTCAAGACCAACTCGCTGATCTGCTCCATGCCGTACAAAGTGTCCTCCTTGAGGCTGAGCAAATCATCTGGCAGGGATTCAGAAATCAGTCCGGAGCGCTGTTGGAAGAGGTCGTCGATTTCAGCGGCCAGTTCATCAGGGTTAGCCTCAGGATCGAGCATGCGCTGCATAAGATCTTCGTAGCGAGGCATCAGCAGCAAAGGACCTTGGCAGAGTTCATGGAGCATTTCGACGTTGTTACGCACATAGCCCAGCGGGGTGTTGATCTCGTGAGCTACCCCGGCCACCATTTGACCCAGGGCTGCCATTTTTTCAGATTGCACCAACTGTGCTTGTGAGTTGCGCAGACTACGTAGTGCCTTGGACAAGTCCCGGGCCGTGCGACTGACTTGCTGTTCCATGGCGCCGAGCAGATCGAGTACTGCTCCTAGCCCTCGGTAGGTGCCCTGCTCAATCAGGATAAAGTCAGCAGATAAGGGCAATTTCATGTGTTGAGTCACATAAGCCGCCGCTTTAGATGGGGCGGCGTGCAGGTCAACAACTAACGGGGTGTTGTCCATAAAGTCCGACACCGGGCGTTGCCCATAAAGCTCGCGACCAAAACGTTTAAGGAACATCTGATTAAGCCGATGACGGGTAATGATGCCCACGGGGCGCTGTTCCTGAATGACAGCAATGGACAGCACATGCTCGAACTCTGGGTGCAGAAATGCATCAGCTACCTGATCGATCGTGTCATGAATGTCGAGAGGGCGTACCTCTCTCAGGATTTTTTTAAGACTGAAATCTTCAGACACGTCGATGAGCTCCTCGTCACAAAAGCACATCCTGTGCAGGGAAGTCAGGACGCTTAGTATAACGGTGGGATGTGACAGAATTCTGACTGTACTAAACAGAGTCCAAG
>JABEVH010000170.1 GCA_013043915.1 Pseudomonadales bacterium | reverse complement strand
ATTAAGCTGCATATTCAAAACCGTCCGCTTGACCCCCTGCTGGTGCAATGCTGGTTCGGAACTCACCTAGCAAGGGGAATGCGCGGACAAGTGTTCAACAGCTTCTTGGCCAAGCCGACACCCAAATCTTTCTTTGGATGCGGCACACTGATATGACCACCGCGTTGTGGGTGCGTGTAAATGTGATGTGAGCCCTTCACGCCTCGAAGCACCCATCCGGCATTTTCAAATTTCTTAATCATGACTGCACTGTTCATGTGTGTACTATACACACCTCTAGTGACATTTCAAGCCCCTGAAGCCAAGCTCCATAACTAGCAGCTCAAGATGGCACGTTGGTATCTGCAAATATCCTAAATACTCCAGCTGTTTTGCACCTCGTGCCCGCAGGGCCAAGATCGGCCGTGCATGCTGTTTGGCAATGGCCCCCTGCACCTTATTCCTCCTGAGCCATACTGGGCGGGCGCCACATCCAAGCAGGCTGCAAACTACCGACCGCCTATGATTTCATGTCTAGGCTGGGAATCATCCGCTTAGCTTGATGCATGTCAATCCAGATAGCATCAAGCCTACCTAGGATTAAGGGATATTGAGGAGGTCACCACCATGCATCTTAAATTTCTTGGAGCTGCCGGCACAGTCACTGGCTCACGTACACAGGTTTATGCTGAAGGCTACAACATCCTGGTGGACTGCGGACTTTTTCAGGGCATCAAAAACTACCGGGAACGCAACTGGTCTCCTTTCCCTGTTCCTGCCCGTTCACTGGATGCCGTTGTGCTGACCCACGCTCACCTTGATCATTCTGGCTACCTACCCGTACTTGTACGTCAGGGATTTCACGGCCCCATTTACTGCACACCCGGAACCCGTGACCTCTGCCAGATTTTATTACCCGATGCCGCCCATCTGCAGGAAGAAGATGCGATGTATGCCAACCATCATCACTTTAGCAAACACCAACCAGCCATGCCCTTGTTCACGCAAGCAGATGTCAGAAAAACGCTAGATCTTATTCAAGTCCAGGACTTTGGTCGCGATTTCAATATTCACGGCAAGTTACAAGGGCATTTTAGCCATGCCGGGCATATCATTGGCGCATCTTGTCTACGTCTGCATGATGGAGAGCAACGCCTTGTGTTCTCTGGAGATGTGGGGCGCGCACAGGACGTAATTATGCGACCTCCCGAACCCTTGCAGGAAACAGATATCCTGATCGTGGAATCCACCTACGGCGACCGGCGACATGATGCCACCGATGCTCGCACGGCTCTGGCCCACTGGGTCAACTTAACGGCTGCGCACGGCGGGAGCCTGATCATTCCAGCTTTTGCAGTGGGTCGAGCCCAGATGGCTTTGCATCTACTCTGTGGGCTACGCGAGGCGGGTGAGATCCCAGCGATTCCTATTTACCTGAATAGTCCCATGGCTATCAGGGCCACAGAAGTCTTCATGCACCACCAACATGAACACCGCCTGAACGCTCATGAGTGTCAGCGCATGCAAAACATGGTGACCTTCGTTGAAACTCCGGAAGAATCGCGTACGCTGACCGCCCGGCATGGCCCCATGATTGTCGTATCAGCCAGCGGCATGGCTACAGGCGGCCGCGTATTGCACCATCTACGCCAAGTGTTACCTGACCATAACAGCGCCGTCCTCTTTATGGGTTATCAGGCACCAGGCACGCGCGGGGATGCTCTGGTACATGGACACACGCCCATACGCATCCACGGCGAAATGATTCCCGTGGCCTGTCATATCTACCAGCTTGATTCCCTGTCAGCTCATGCCGATTACCAGGAATTGATCGATTGGCTGCGGGTATTGCCCAGACCTCCCCGCATGACCTATATCAACCATGGTGAACCTGCTGCTTCTGATGCTCTACGACGGCACCTCAAGGAGCAACTCAATTTTCCGGCACATGCAGTCGAACACCTGCAGACATTCGATACCAGCCATCCCGAACAGGCTATTACCGAGTGACTACGAGAGAAGTATCACCCAGAACTGATGCAATTTGTGGACGACCCATTTGCGCCAAGGTCAAGTTAAGCTCTTCTTGCAACAAGGAAATGACACGGTCAGCTCCAGCTTCGGCATAAGCTGCCACGCCGTAGAACGCTGGGCGCCCTATCCACACAAAATCGGCACCTAGGGCCAGGGCCTTGACCATGTCACTGCCACGCCGCAGGCCGCTATCCAACATAAGGACCAACCGATCACCAACGGCGGCTCGCATCAAGGGCAGTTGCTGTATCGGGGCAACCGCTGCATCCAGCACACGGCCACCATGATTGGAGATAATAATGCCATCCACACCGGCATCCACTGCCCGTAGGGCATCGGCAGGGTCCAGTATACCTTTGAGCACCAGCTTGCCTGGCCAGGCTTGACGCAAAACATCCAGAGACTGCCAGGTTTGGGTAAAGGGAATCTGGCGAGAGAAATAGGCAGCGATAGCTCTGGCGTCGGCACCTTCACCCGCATACGGAGCCCAATTCTCAAAACGCGGCATGCCATGACGCAACATGCTCATGCACCAACGCGGATGCCTGAGCATTTCCAGCAACAGTGGCCAACGTATACGAGGAGGAGGCACAAATCCGTTACGCAGGTCACGCTCTCGTTTTGAGTGCACCGGAGCATCCACCGTAACGACAAGGACACCGACACCACTATCTCGGGCACGTTTAAGTTGATCTAAGGTGACGGCAGGCTCTCGAGCCACATACACCTGAAACCAGGCATGGCCTGGAGCTTGCCGACTGATTGCTTCTACCGTGGCGGTACCTGCACCGGACAACACATACGGGATACCATGTCGCGCCGCTGCAGCAGCCAGCATGACGTCAGCGCCAGGACGGGCAAAACCTTGCAATCCCATCGGCGCTATACCAAAACAGCTGTTCCAGGTATGCCCCCATAAAGTGGTTCGGGTATCTGGCTCGGCCACATCAACCAAGTACCGGGGCACCAGTTTTAGTGAGTCCCATACTTCGCGGTTATAATCCAGGGCAACTTCATCATCAACCCCGCCGGTGATGTAATCCCATACCAAACGGGGCAGATAAGATTGCGCCGCACGACGCAGATCCTCGGTGTTATAGACCCTGCTGAGTTTAATCATGATTCGATTACTCTATGTCCATCAACATCTGAGCATAGATCCGGGTCAAGGGACAAGAACATGTCGTTTTACCCTATTACTTGTCCCCAGCAGGGCATTCCCCGCTACTCACGCAGTTCACTCTTAACTACACATTAATGCCCCATCATCTCCATGCCCTTGGCATGCCCCTCCATCAGGCCTTCCGGCGGGAATCCATGTCCCTCGGCATGCATGTCATAGTGTTTTCCATCAAAGCTGACACCCTCAATCTGGCATGACCAGGCATGCTGCGCCTTGTCCCTGTGCATCGTCACTTTACGGCTGGAGGTCTGGCCCTTGGCATTGGTATCCGTCACAGAACGCACCCATCCATCAGGCAGCACTGTTTGCTCAACGTGATGTTTAACGACACGTCCATCGGCATAGTGGCGTGTACTATCTTCCGTATAAGCAGCAGGTTTATGCTCATCCATAGCCATAGCCATAGTCATAGCCTGACCGTAACCTGCCCATAAACTTATGGCCAACAACATGGTGATACGCAAAGAAGATGGATGCATGATGACTAACTCCAGATTAATGTGAACCACAGGTAGTATACTAACAAAATAACCGCATCAAGGTTGACAAGGACACGCCCTATTTATGGGAAAATACGGGAGTTTGTTGCCGATATTCTGCCTGCCGTTCCAGCATCCAACCGGGATACTCCGGTGGCAACTGACTAACCTTGGCCAACAACACCAATTCATCAGCCTCCCAGACCACATCCCCCGCTGCCAGATTATCCTGCAACTGATCCAGCGTACGCGCACCGATAATGACGGAAGATACGGCAGAACGACTTAGCAGCCATGCCAGCGCCATGCGCGCTACCGAAACACCTCGACGCTCAGCCATAGGACGCAAGGCATCGACACAGGTAAAAGCTCTATCCCTATCGACAACGGGAAAATCAAAATTGGCCCGCCTACTGCCAGCGGGGCCCTGGCCATCACGATTAAACTTACCGGAGAGCAAGCCGCCTGCCAAAGGACTCCATACCATAAGACCCAAGCGCTGATGCTCAATCAAGGGAATGAGTTCACGCTCAAGATCACGCCCGGCCAGCGTATAATAGGCCTGTACCGATGCAAAGTGTGACCAGCCCTTGGCTTCCGAAATCGCCAAGGCCTGCATGATTTGCCAAGCAGCCATATTGCAGAGGCCTATATACCTGACCTTTCCGCTACGCACCATGTCATTCAAGGTGGACAGGGCTTCTTCGATGGGTGTCAGGGGATCGATACCATGCAACTGGTAAAGATCGATGCAATCCACCTGAAGACGCTTAAGGCTAGCATCAAGCTCCTGCATCAGATGGTAACGAGACTGCCCCCGGCCATTGGGAAGGTCCGTCATGATACCAGTGGCTTTGGTGGCTAAAACCAGTTGATCCCTAGGCAAACCCAGATCGCGTAGAGCCTGGCCTAACAGACGTTCAGACTCGCCATGGGCATATACATTGGCTGTATCAAAAAAATTGACACCCGCATCAAAAGCCTGCCGAACCAAAACCTTGACCTCAGGCAGGTCCAGCCCCCCCATCACTTTCCAAAAACCCTGACTACCAAAAGTCATGCAGCCTAAGCAAAGCTCAGACACATACAAACCGGTTTGACCCAGCAAACGGTACTTCATACCTCCCCCTTAACCTGAGCTTAAATGCCTCCCATATCGCTCCATTCTTCATCGGTCAATAGTCTGTTCAGATCGACCAAAATCAGTAGTTCATTATTTTTATTGCAAACGCCCTGGATAAACTTGGAGCTGTCTTCATTGCCAACATTAGGCGTCAACTCAATCTCAGACTGTCTGAGATAAACCACCTCAGACACGCTATCGACCAGAATACCCACCACTTGGCGATCAGATTCGATGATGACGATACGCGTATTGTCGGTAATATCCCCTGATTGCAGACCAAAACGCTGACGCGTATCAAGCACGGTAACCACATTACCACGAAGATTAATAATACCCAGCACATAACTTGGGGCACCGGGAACCGGTGCAATATTGGTATAGCGCAGTACTTCCTGCACCTGCATCACGTTGATGCCATAAGTCTCATTATCCAGCCTAAATGTCACCCATTGCAGAACGGGATCGTCGGTGGATGCCTTCTGCGTCGCTTGATTCATACCCTGACTCCTGAACTGGTTCACTCAACTATAGATCAATGCAAACATTCTTCCAGTCGCGACAAATCCAGTAAAGGCACCAGATTTTCACGTACTATACCAGCAATCATGGGCATCTTCGGCCCCGGTGGACGCCAGCGTATGGCCACTTGTGTCAGTCTTTCACTATGCAGTATGGCCTCACACCCCAAGACACGACAACTCCCCGCTACCGATACATAATAACGAGGTGCTGCCCCCTGACCCCCGGTCAATACATAATGAAGATTGACCGCCTGCAATACCTGATCAGCTGCCAGCAAGCCCAACTGCCAAGCTTGCTGGCCAACCATGGGCGTTAGTTTTATATCAGCGCGGAATATCCTGCCCAACTGTATCAGCGGCAAGGCATACCTCACCCCTTCACAGACGATGTATAGACAAGCCAGTTGCGTTAACTGCGCCAGTGACGTTCGTGTTGGTGGGGGCTGAACCGATATATTGGTTTCAATAAGTGTAGTTGGTTTGCTGATATCCGGCAGGTGTGTCGAATTCATCTCGACGACGTCGACCTTCTGCGAAACTTTTTGAACAACAGAAAGATCTGACTTAGGTTTAGCCGGCGCCAGCAGATCATCCAGATAGGCCACCAACTCCACCTGCAGGGCAGACTCGGTCCAGAACCTCTCATGCACCGACATCACTTGACCTCCAGACGGTCATGCAATAGCTTGCGATAAGCATCAAGTCCCCTGCTTTCCTGGACAAACAACGACAGTGGGACACCTGCTTGGCTGGCATCCCTGAACTTGGTATCAACCACAATGACCTGACTGGCCAATGCGCCTGCAAACTGCTGCTGCAACGATTTCAGGCACTGTTGCGATGCTGAAGTTCTGCGATCATACATGGTAGGTACAATCACATAAGGAACCTCTCGTTGCTGCGAACGTGCAATCATCACCAGAGTTCTCATCATACGCTCCAGACCTTTAAGTGCCAAGAACTCGGTCTGTACCGGCAAAATAAGCAAATCAGCGGCGGCAATAGCATTGACCAACAGCACACCTAAGGTAGGTGAAGTATCAATCAGTACATCATCATAAGTATCAGCCACCCGTTGCAAGGCTTCGCTCAACACTCGCCCCATGCCACTTTGTGCTGTACCCATTTTCTCAACCGTCGCCAGCAAGGGACTTGAAGCCAGCAAGGACAACCCTGCAAAGGGCAATTCCTGTATAGCTGCCTCAACAGTCCCACGATTCAGGGTAGCCCTATCCTTAAACAAGTCATAAATATCAGCACGTTCACCCAAGGACCGCGCAAAATAATGGGTTAGTGACGACTGCGGGTCCATATCAACCATCAACACCCGCCGCCCCTGTTCAGCCAAGAGGCCCGCCAAGGTGATTACAGTGGTGGTTTTTCCCACACCACCTTTCTGGTTGGCCACGGTCCATTTACGCATACTCGACTTCCAGAAAACATCACAATGCCATCAGGGTTCAAACGGCGATGTCGGTCCCGATGCAGATTTGGAGATAGCTACCATCACCCTGCGATTGCGCTGACGACCCGCCTCAGTAGTGTTATCGGCCAAAGGTTGGAACTCTCCATAGGCAACTGCAGCCATTCGTGCAGGATCCACACCTTGCTCAATAAAAAGCCTCAATACCGACACAGCTCTCGCTGCAGAGAGTTCCCAGTTGCTAGGATAAATACTGCTGACAATAGGTACATTATCCGTATAACCCTGAATGCGTACAGCATTGGGATAACGCGCCAGAACCTGTGAAATTTTCGTCAGTGTCGTTAGCGCTGCATCACTGAGGACTGCACTGCCGCTGGAAAACAGCAATTCACTTTGAATATCTATATCCAACCAGTCCTTATGATCGACGATATTGACTTTATGCTGGGCCATTTCATTTTTAAGTGCCGAGACCATATCCAGTTTGATCTGTACCAGTACCCGACGCTGCTCATCACTCACATCCTTTTGCGTTGAGTCCTGACTTGATGATGCTGAACCATGCAGCAATGCTATGGGTTTACTCGAAGCGGGGGCTGTATCAAAGACATTTTTCAGGGTCGATGACAATACTTTGTACTTGCCTTCATTGACCGATGAAATAGCATACATAACCACAAAGAATGCAAATAACAGCGTAATAAAATCAGCATAAGAAACTAGCCAACGTTCATGGTTGACATGTGAATGCTCACTACGACGCTTCACAATGAGATCTCAGAACTGACAAAGGACTGCAGGCGTAACTCGATATTGCGTGGGTTTTCACCATCAGCAATGGCAATCAGACCTTCCATCAACATCTCTTTACGATGCGCCTGACGTAAGACCTGACTTTTAATTTTTGCAGCAACAGGTAAAAAAATCAGATTGGCGGTGCCCACACCGTATATGGTTGCGACAAAAGCAGTCGCTATACCAGCACCCAGTTTGGAGGGATCTGCCAAATGGCTCATCACATGGATGAGTCCCATCACAGCCCCCAGAATGCCTATGGTAGGAGCATAGCCCCCCATAGCCTCAAACACACCAGCCGCCGCCATGTCTGCATCCTGACGAGCATAAATATCGGTTTCGAGTACATCGCGAATGGCAGCCGGTTCACTTCCGTCCACCAGCAACTGTAATCCCGTACGCAAAAACCTGTCTGTTTGCTGATCAGCTACCGGCTCCAAGCCCAATAAGCCATCACGGCGAGCGATATTGCTCCACAGCAGAACCTCATCCAAAGCCGCCCCCAACGACGTGTTGGGAGGAAAAAACACCCATGACAAAACCACAAGTGACCGACGCAGAATGATTAAGGGAGTCTGCAAGGCAGCAGCACCCAGAGTACCTCCTATGACTATCAGGAAAGCAGGCAAGTTAGCCAGCGACGCCAAGCGTCCACCTTCGATAAAATTACCGCCAAGTATTGCGCCCAGCGCTAGTACTACGCCTACAATACTGAGCATATCCACGTGCGATAACTCCCCTAGTGCGTTAACATCGCAAGACGGCGACCCATATCGCTTAAGGTCAAGACTTCATCCGCCAAACCAGCATTACGCAATGACTGCGGCATACCATTAACCACACAGCTACTGGCTTCCTGAACCCATAAAATCCCACCAGCTGCATGCAAAAGCCTTCCTCCACGGGTACCGTCATCCCCCATCCCGGTCAAGACCAAGGCCAGAACACCAGCCCCCACGACCTTAGCGGCCGAACCTAGTGTGACATCAACAGACGGTTTGTATAGTCGGCCATCATGATCGGCGACTACCTGTGCACATAAACCACTTTGCTGAGCCAGCAGTAATTGCTTACCTCCTGGCGCCACATAGGCATGCCCTGCTTTAAGGGCAACACCATCCTCAGCCTCCTCAACACCAATCCGACAGTGTTCTCCCAGTCTTTCGGCAAAAGCCTGGGTAAAGCGTTCAGGCATATGTTGCACCACCAGGATAGGACAACGAAACGTTGCAGGCAGAACTTCCAACACCTGCCGGATAGCCAGAGGGCCACCTGTGGAAGCAGCAACCACGAGCAATTTTAAGCGTTCCAAGGACTTAGTCGAGGTATGAACGGTGGGAGCTGGTACAGGCCCAGAGACTGAAACGGGGTGGTGAACAGCTTGCTTACTTTCTACCCCGATGTTTTTTGCAGCCACCAAGGCCAGAATTTTCTCGATCAATAGCGGACGTCCATCCATTTGGGCATCCATCTGGCTTTTTACCAAAAAATCAGCTGCCCCTGCTTCAAGAGCTTTGATGGTCAATCTGGCTCCTTCAAACGTCAGGGAAGACAGCATAATGACGGGAATAGGCCATTGCTTTCTGATTTCAATCATCGCCGTGATGCCATCCATGACCGGCATCTCATAATCCATCGTGATCAGATCAGGCTTAAGGTCGAGGGCCAAACGCAGTGCCTCTCGACCATTGCTAGCCTCTCCCACCACACGCAACTTGGGGCTACGCTTTAACAGTTGAACGATACGACTTCGAAAAAATGCCGAATCATCTACGACCAATACAGAAACCGTCATGCTCTCGCCTCAAATGCGGTTGGCGTAGTGCTTAAGCATACTGGGCACATCCAGTATCATGGCAATCCTGCCATCACCGGTAATAGTCGCGCCGGCGATGCCTGGCGTGCCTTGCAACATGGTACCCAGTGGCTTGATCACCACTTCTTCCTGGCCAATCAGTTGGTCCACCACAAAGCCCACTTTCTTGGTTCCCACCGTCACGATAACCACATGTGCATTGTCAGTTGACGGAGGCTGCCCCCAGGCATCTGCAATCAGCCATCTCTTTAAGTAAAAAAGAGGCAGTGCTTTTTCGCGCACGACGATGACATCCTGACCATCGACCACATTCTTTTTGGATACATCCATGTGAAATATTTCGTTGACCGAGACCAGTGGCAAGGCAAAGGTTTGATGACCTAGCATAATCATCAAGGTGGGCATGATAGCCAGTGTCAACGGCACTTTGATAGCAATCAATGATCCCTGATCTTTGACAGAACGCACATCAATCGTGCCATTGAGCTGAGCTATCTTGGTCTTGACAACATCCATGCCGACACCACGGCCGGAGACATCTGATATTTCATCCTTAGTCGAAAAACCCGGATGAAATATCAGATTAAAAGCTTCGCTGTCTGAAAGGCGTGCAGCATTATCTTCATCCAGCAAGCCTTTTTCTACAGCTTTGGCCCTCAGCCGATCAGGATCCATGCCTGCACCATCATCAGAGATGGACAAGACAATATGATCCCCTTCTTGCTGCGCCGATAAAACGATACGACCGACACGCGACTTGCCTCGTGCTTCTCGCACGGCAGGTGCTTCAATACCATGATCCACGGCATTTCTGACCAGATGCACCAAGGGATCGGCCAGAGCCTCAACCAGATTTTTATCCAGATCTGTTTCTTCACCCACCAGTTCGAGTTCGACTTCTTTTTTCAGGTTACGCGCAAGATCCCGCACCACTCGGGGAAAACGCCCAAAGACTTTCTTAATCGGCTGCATGCGGGTTTTCATGACAGCCATCTGCAAATCAGCGGTCACAACATCTAAATTGGCAACTGCTTTGGAGATTTCCTCATCGGCATGACTCAAACCTAGCCTGACCAAACGGTTGCGAACCAGCACCAGCTCGCCCACCATATTCATGATGTCATCAAGGCGCTTGGTATCCACACGAACTGTCGTTTCTTGCGCCATATCAGCATTGACAGGCTTATCCGTACCGTGTGCATCCAAAGCAGGCTTGGCCGCCTCACTGCGAGCTACCGCTGGTGCTGCCGCAGGGACGGGCTTAGTTTCGGCGACATGGGCAGCTGCAGCTATCACAGGAGCCTTGCCTTCACCATGTAGCTGATCAAGCAAGGCTTCAAACTCATCCTCGGTGAT
>JABEVH010000169.1 GCA_013043915.1 Pseudomonadales bacterium | reverse complement strand
GAAGCGGGCTGTACAAAAATGCCGACTCAGGAATTGACCCAACCGGAAGTGGTATCTTTGCAAAATCCGTAAAGGGAACAGACATCAGGTTGTCTGAACATGGGATCATCCCTGATAAGGCGGCAAGCGTTAGCTTGCGCGAAATTTTAGCAGTAAAGCTCACCGAAGTGGTTGAAAAGGTGTCTCATTCGGGATGCGCTAGTAGGCAATAGGGTAGGCATTAGGGGGCATTCATGACGGCATGCGGCGTCATGATATCAATAGGGGAGTGAAGCTGCTGGAGTGGCAGTAGCTTCACTCCTGTTTTAGGAGGCCAGCGCGTTTCTTAAAAGAAGTTTGCTGGCATGAATCACCATGCGTTGTAGCTCTTCGGTGGGCAGGGTCCGTGCAATCAGGATGCTTCCTGCTAGCTGGCAGATAAAGGCCCAGGCTAGGTTCTCATCCCCTAAACGTTGGGTCAGGATGGCATGGCCTTTTAACAGTTCCTGCTCGTACCGTTCTCTGACAGATAAATCAGCTCGGGCAATCTCTGCAGACAAGGAAGGCAACAAGCAGCCCGCTTCAGGCTGTAGCACATGCTGAATGCTTAGATAACGTTCTAGCTCAAAGTCGAGCCAGTCCTCTGCTGTATCATGGGGGTTGCTCGTCCATAGGGTCTGGCTGGCTGTCAGTTCACTCGTGACCAGCGTTTTTAGCAGATCTGTCTTGGATGCAAAGTGGCTGTAGAACGCCCCGCTGGTCATGCCTGCTGCGTGCATCAGGGTATCCACTCCGGTGGCAGCAAATCCATTTTTCTTCATGAGACTGCCGCTGATTTTGAGTAATTCGGTGTGTTTCTTTTCTTTATAACCTGGAGGGTAGCGCATAGTGATTTTGGGCTTTAATGGGTTGACATATTAACTATCATAGCATAACGTTCGTTATCGTAACGAACGTTATCTTATAAAAGAAGGTGAAGATGAACGCTATGACTCCAAAAATGTCGGCACTCATTGTGGGTGCAGGTGATGCGACCGGTGGGGCTATTGCAAAACGCTTTGCTCAGGAGGGGATGCTGACTTGTGCAGTGCGACGTACAGCGGACAAGCTGCAACCCCTGCTGGATGAAATACAGGGGAGAGGTGGTCAGGGGTATGGTTATGCATGTGATGCGCGTAAGGAAGATGAAGTCATCAAATTGGTAGATGATATTGAGAGCAAAATCGCTCCCATCGATGTGTTGGTTTTTAATATTGGGGCTAATGTCCCCTGCAGTATTCTGGATGAAACGGCTCGTAAGTACTTCAAGATATGGGAAATGGCTTGTTTTAGCGCATTTCTGGTAGGGCGTGAGGTCGCCAAACGTATGGTGGTCCGAGAACGGGGTACCATGATATTTACCGGAGCCACGGCAGGTATACGAGGGTCAGCCAACTTTGCCGCCTTTGCAGGGGCCAAGCATGCCTTGCGGGCACTCGCACAAAGTATGGCGAGAGAATTGGGGCCCAGAAATATTCATGTTGCGCACGTCATTGTCGATGGAGCCATCGACACCGCCTTTATTCGTGACACATTTCCGGATCGCTATGCACTTAAAGATCAGGGCGGCATCTTAAATCCTGATCATATTGCAGACAATTATTGGCATTTATATCGACAACCACGCGATGCATGGACCCATGAGCTTGATCTGCGCCCTTGGATAGAACGCTGGTAAGAACGAGAGCTTTGGTTGCGAAAGGAGATTTCCTTTATGAAACAGGTAGAATTTTTCTTCGATGTAGGCAGTCCTTACAGTTATTTGGCCTATCAGCAATTACCCAAGATGGCTAAGGATCATGGCGCCAGTATCGTATGGCGGCCGATATTGCTCGGTGGTTTATTTCAGTCTACGGGAAACAGCAGTCCTGCTACGATCCCTGCCAAGGCTATGCATGCCATGAAAGACCTTGAGCGTTGGGCAGACCACTATGGAGTGGCTTTCAAACACAATCCATATTTTCCGATCAATACGCTCCCGTTGATGCGTGGGGCTATCGGCATGCAGATGTACCACGTTGATAAATTTCATGCCTACTTGGCTGCTGTATTCAGTGCCATGTTTATGTGCCCTCGCGATTTGGGTTCTATCGATGAACTGGCTGAGGTGTTAAAGAGGGCAGGCATTTCGTCGGATGATTTCAATGCTCTGATAAAGGATGACATGGTGAAGGAAAAATTAAAGCAGGACACCGCGGCAGCGGTGGATCGGGGTGTGTTCGGTGCTCCGACTTTCTTTGTAGGTCGGGAAATGTACTGGGGACAAGATCGCTTGCTGTTTGTAGAGGCGAAGCTCAGGGCCTAAGAGCTCTGAGCGTGTTCGTTCTGAACGTAAAGCTAAGTCTTGGTACCTACACAGGGCGCTACCTGATGTTCATACCAGGGCTTGGAGGCGTTGACGATGCGTACCACGAGCAGCATCACCGGAACTTCAACGAGTACGCCGACAACTGTTGCCAGCGCAGCACCGGAATGGAAGCCAAATAAACTGATGGCGGTGGCCACGGCCAGCTCAAAAAAATTGGATGCACCAATCAGCGCCGAGGGACAAGCGATGTTGTGTTTTTCACCCAGCATGCGGTTAAGTCCATAGGCCAGCGCTGAATTAAAAAGCACTTGTATCAGGATGGGAACGGCTAAGAGGGCGATGATCAGGGGTTGTTTTAAGAGGGCACTGCCCTGAAAAGCGAACAACATTACCAAAGTAGCCAGGAGTGCTGTGATGGACCAGGGGCCTACTGTAGACATGGTGGCATCGAAAACGGTTATATCTTGAGCCATGAGCCAACGGCGCCATAGTTGAGCCAAAACAACAGGAATGACGATATAAAGCACAACCGAGGTCATCAAGGTGTCCCAAGGTACGGTAATGGCCGAGATACCTAGCAGGAGTCCAACCAAGGGAGCAAAGGCGACGACCATGATGCTGTCATTGAGTGCGACCTGCGAAAGCGTAAAAAGAGGATCACCGTTCGTCAGTTTGCTCCATACAAAGACCATCGCTGTGCACGGGGCAGCAGCTAATAAAATAAGACCGGCAATATAGCTGTCGATCTGATCTGCTGGCAGCAGCGGGGCAAACAGATGACGAATGAATAGCCAACCTAGCAAGGCCATCGAAAAGGGTTTGACCAGCCAATTGACAAACAACGTCACACCGATACCGCGCACATGCTGACGCAGATGGTGCAAAGCCTGAAAGTCTACTTTGACCAGCATCGGAATAATCATGACCCAGATCAGCAGGCCAATGGGGATGTTGACCTGCGCTATATTCAGTCGTCCTATGAGTTGAAAGGTATGTGGCAGCAAGTGCCCCAAGCCTATGCCCATAACAATGCAGATAACTACCCAGACTGTTAGGTATTTTTCGAAGATGCCCATGGGTATTGGGGGTGTAGGGATATCAGTGACTTCACGGATTTGTGTCATGACCAGGATCTCGGGTCGGAGTGAATGTTCGGTTAACGCATGGCGCCAATACGGTCCAGTTCAGTTTTTAATTGAGCAGGATTTTGCTGTAATTCAATCAGTGGTAAGTCCAAAAAAGTTTCGATGCGTCTCCGTAAGATGTGATAGGTCGTTGCAAATGCAGCTTGGATTTGCTCTGCCGTACCCGTTGCCTTGGCTGGATCATCTACCCCCCAATGGGTTCGCACGACGGGGCCTAGGTAGGCAGGGCATGTCTCGCCAGCTGCGCTGGCACAAACGGTAATGACCATATCGGGAATGACGGGTAAGTGATCCCAGGACTTACTGGAGCAGCCAGCTGTAGAGATACCTTCAAGGGCGAGTAACTCAAGGGATAGTGGATGAACGAATCCGGTAGGTTGACTGCCAGCACTCCAAGCCCTCCAGCCTTCAGGAGCTACATGGTTGAAGATGGCTTCAGCCAAGATGGAACGGCAGGAGTTGCCGGTGCAGAGAAAAAGGACATTCATGATGCGGGGGTCTCAGGGGTGAGTTTTAAAGGTCTTAAGCCAGCGCATTGCTCAGGATGACCCGAGCAACACTCATCAGTTAGGTAAGCGATCAAGTCAAGCATCAACGAAAGATTGGCCCGATAACGTTGAAAACGGCCTTCAGACTTGACGGTGAGCAAGCCTGCTTGTGTCAGCGCTTTAAGGTGGAAGGAAAGATTGGTCGGAGGGATTTCAAGGGTTGCAGCGATTTCTCCTGCCACGATGCCTTCTTTTTCTTTCTTGACCAGCAGGCGATAAATATCCAACCTGATGCCAGAGGCTAGCGATTCAAAGACGGCGGTAGCGGTTATCTTATTCATGCAGAAATACTACAATAATTGTTGAAGTATTGAAATATTGAGGTGTTAAGAAACTTGCAGCCCGGTGCGATGAGTTTTCTGCGTTGTATGAGCGTTAGAAGTATGCCAGCATTATTGACAGCACCCGTCTGGGGGCTAAATTTTCAAGGGAAGGTAATGATGATGAAAACAGCACACGACTTGGTGGCGTTGGCCAAGGCTAAAATACAGGAAGTGACCGTAGATCAAGCGACTCCCGTTCTTAAAGGGGCAGATTTCTTGCTGGATGTGCGTGAACCTGATGAATATGCAGCGGGGCATCTGCCGGGGGCTATCTCGATACCTCGCGGGGTGCTGGAATTCATCTTGAGTAGCCATGCAGCTTTTGCTGCGCGTGATTTGAACATGGTGGTTTATTGTAAGACGAGTGGACGCGCTGCATTAGCTGCTTGTGCAATGCTTGATATGGGATATCGACAAGTGATCTCGATTTCAGGAGGGTTTGACGCCTGGCAGGCTGCAGGGTTGCCCATCGAACAGCCTGTACATCCTGCATTCGAATAGGTGACTGGCTGAGCATTGGCTATTCTGAAGGATAGATCAGGGGTGTATAAAGATTATATACAATCGTATAATAATGCGCTCATCGTATGTGGTATGGGGATGAATTATGCTGAAATGGTTGCCTGCTCCGGTCAAAGGTGTTGTGACATCGGCAGGCATGGGGATCAATACCGTTATCTTGGTCAGTCTATTGCTTGCTGTTTCAGTGCTGAAAATGGCGATACCTATCCATGTTTGGCGGACATTGACCACACGTATTTTGATTCTCATCGCTGAGTTATGGATGGGTGTCAATAACTTCTTGCAGCGTATGACGCAGTCCACCGAATGGCATGTGCACGGCATGGAGGGCTTAAAGTATGAAGGCTGGTACTTTGTGACCAGTAATCATCAGGGGTGGAGTGATATTCTGGTGCTTCAGCGAATATTTAACCGACGAATTCCCATGCTCAAGTTTTTTCTAAAAAAAGAACTCATATGGGTGCCATTTCTGGGGTTAGCCTGGTGGGCACTGGATTTTCCCTTCATGCGCCGGTTCAGTAAGGATTTTCTGAAAAAACATCCTGAAATGGCGGGTAAGGATCTGCAAGCAACCCAGAAGGCCTGTGAGAAGTTTCGACGCATACCCGTGTCTGTCATGAACTTTATGGAAGGCACTCGATTTACGCATGAAAAGCATCAAGCGCAAAAATCACCCTACATCAACTTGTTAAAACCGAGAGCAGGTGGAGCATCTTTTGTGTTGTCCTCGATGGGAGACCAGATGCGTAGTATGTTGAATATCACCTTGTTTTATCCAGATCGACGTACCTCATTCTGGGATTTTGTTTGCGGACGTATTCAGCACATCGTGGTTCAGGTAGAAGAAGTTTCTATACCCTTGGAAATGACACAAGGTGATTATGAAAATGATGCAGTTTTTCGTCAGAATTTTCAGAATTGGGTCAATGTTCTCTGGCAGGACAAGGACAATCTGATCGAAACCATGAAAGGTCGTTATCCTGCATGATGTGCTGATGGCAACTCCCGATAAGCACTGGGGGGGGATCCTGTCCACTTGCGGAATGCACGAGAAAAGTTGGCAGGATCGGCATAGCCTAAAAGTCGAGCTATTTCTTCCAAACCGAGTTGAGTAGTCTTAAGCAAGCGTCGTGCGTCACGCAGCCTGACATCATCAAGAACTTTCTGATAGCAGCAACCTTCCTCTTGCAGGCGCCGTTTTAGGGTGCGGCTAGATAGCAAAAGGCGTTGCGCACAGGATTCAAGGTCTGGGTAACGTCCAGGGTGATCCTGCAATAATTGGTAGAGGCGCTCAGTGGTAGTGCGGTGCTCATCAAGCAAGGCGAGTTCACGCTCACATCGTTGTACGGCCTGACGTGCTGCGGTGGCGTCTGCCTGGGCAAGGGGTATCTGCAATGCGCGTACAGGCAGGCGTAGTTGAACCGTGGCTTGGTTAAAAAGCATGGGAGGTACTGCCTGCTCATAGCGAGTGTGATAGCTGGGTCTAGGCCAGTCGACACTGATATGCACAGGGACACCACCCTGTAGCCAGTGTGCTGCACGGTAAAGCCCGATCAGCAGACTTTCAAAAGTAAATTGGCGTAACGGGCCAAGATCAAAGCGTTCGCTGAACTCAATCACCACGTGCTCGCCTTCTGTACGGTGACGCATATGCAAGGCTCGGCTACGAAGTGGCATGAACCTTTGTCCCAGCGATAAGGCATCACCCAGGGTGGAAGAAGAAAGCAGGGCATAGCCCAAGTCACCATGAGTGGTCAGACGCATGCGCAATCCCATTTCGTAGCCTAGGGCAGGGTGGCCACTGAGTTGTTCACCCAGCATGACTAACTGTGCAAACTGTGTTGGAGTGACGCGTCCCTCGACATCTTCTAGGTCATGGCGATGGATGCCGCAGTCTGCAATCAGGGCATCAATGGCAACGCCGTTTTCGCGTAGTATATCCAGCAAAAGCAAGGGATAGGCCACGGGAATGACTGGACGAAGTAAATCGGGATTTTCGGGCATGGATGCGAAGAGGGTGGCCTGAATTGACATGCATCTTGGCACAAAGTCTCCTCACGTGAAAGCCCCCGCTCTCCGATACTGATCAGGTGTTGAATGGCCACTGAGGAGTACCAGCAATGACTGCCAAGGTTAATAGCCTGCCCGTCGTGAATAATGACGTGCCGGAAATTCCGGTTAGGCGTATGGATTTTGTATTTGATGATAGTATTCCCACCCTATGGTTTGATGGGGATGTCTTTAGAACCATGCTGCTCACGGCCCTGTCCTGTACCTTTCCAGAAGGTGAGCGTATGTTCATGCGTTCAGTTCGGCATTTTCAGGGGGGAATCAAAAAACCTGCCTTGCTCAAGCAAGTTCGCGCCTTTATCGGACAGGAAGCTAATCATGGACATGAGCATGAATCTTTTAATGCATTCATGGCACGTAAAGGCTTGCCGACGGACAAGATAGAGAAGTTTGTAACTGCTGCTATCAGCCGTGAGGAATCGTTGTTATCACCTGAGCGCCTGTTGGCTAAGACCTGTGCATTGGAACATTTTACGGCGATGTTTGCTGAGGCCATACTGAGTCGCCCAGAATTGCTTAACGGAGTGGATGAGCGATTAGTGCCTTTATGGTTGTGGCATGCTGTGGAAGAAAGTGAACACAAGGCAGTAGCTTTTGATGTTTATCAGGATCAGGTGGGTAGTTACTGGGTACGTGTTAGCGAGATGGCATTGACCACGGTGCTATTTAGTTTTTTTACCACGTTACATACACGTCAACTGTTACGTGCTCAGCCTGCGCCTGTCACTTGGGCCCAAGTGGCCTCAGGTTTGCGCAGCCTGTGGGGAAAAAAGGGTTTTTTGAAGGGCATGTTGCCGCGCTATCTGGACTATTACCGCCCAGGGTTTCATCCGGATCAGCATGATGCCAAGCATTTACGTGAGCTGGGATTGGCTCGTCTGGCTCAATATAGAAATTTGATGGGAAAAGCTGCCTAAGTCTGGCTGAAAATTGACGATGTCCTGCATTGCTGCATTGCTGCAATGCTGCCCTGCTGGTAGGATAGCTGCCCCGGCTTGATGGTCGGGGCAGTTTTTTTGCGGGTGTAGTTCAATGGTAGAACTTCTGCTTCCCAAGCAGATAGCGTGGGTTCGATTCCCATCACCCGCTCCAGTATTTATAACCATCCAGTGTGAAATGCATGTTGTACGAGCAGGTTGACCAAGCCGCCACCTACAATCAGCCAGACAAACAGAAGACTACCCAGAATCAGTGCATCCTTACCAGCCAAACGTAGTTTGGCCATGGTCGTGTTCAGTCCCAAGGCAGCCATGGCCATCGCCAGCATGTAGACATCCAGATGACGTAGGGTTGTCACCAAAACTTCAGGCAAGTGCAGGTAGGGATGTACCAGTGCAATGATGATGAACATCACAGCAAACCTAGGTACTCCAGCTTTCGCTGCAGCGATGGTGCCTGACGATTTTCTGAACATATGCCCAGCGACCAACAAAAAGGGGGCCAACAACATGACACGTATCATTTTAACAATGACGGCGGTATCAGCCGTGTTGCCGCCTATAGTTTTTCCTATAGCAACCACCTGGGCAACCTCATGGACCGTCGAGCCTGCGTAGGTGCCAAATAAGCTCGAGCTGATTGGGTATAATGTGGCCAGTAGGGGATAAACAATCATGGCTAAGCTACCAAAGAGCACGACAGTTCCCACAGCTGCTGCCGTCTTATGAGCGGGGGCTTCCAGTACCGGTTCCGTGGCTACGACAGCAGCTGCACCACAGATAGCACTACCCGCTGAGGTCAGCAGTACTGTCTGCGGATCCATGTGTAGCAGTTTGACTCCAACATACCAACCCAACGTCAAAGTACATGTGACCATTAACACATCAATGACTAAAGCGGCTGGCCCAACTTGCAGTATTTGTTGCAGGCTGAGGTTCAGGCCGTAAAGAGCGACACCCCAGCGTAAAAGATTTTGCTGAGCCAGCATGATCCCGGCGTGAGTTCCCTGATGAGTCAGGCGTGGTACCAGATTACCAATGATCGCGCCCAAGAAAATGGACACAGTCAACATGCTCATTCCCGAGTGT
>JABEVH010000168.1 GCA_013043915.1 Pseudomonadales bacterium | reverse complement strand
TTGCGTCTCCTGCCTACATAAACCTTAAAGGTAAGCGTGTTGTTGTCCTGGGGGGGGGCGATACCGCTATGGACTGCAACCGTAGTGCAATTCGTCAAAGCGCTGCCCAAGTGATCTGTGCCTACCGTCGCGATGAAGAGAATATGCCGGGTTCCCGTCGTGAAGTTCGCAATGCACGCGAAGAAGGTGTTGAATTTTTATTCAACCGGCAACCTGTGGCCTTGCTGGGTGACAGTTTAGGAGTGACAGGGGTGAAAGTGGTTGAGACCCGTTTGGGTGAGCCAGATGCACGCGGACGTCGTAGCCCTGAGCCGATACCGGGATCGGAACAAGTGATTGCTGCTGATGCGGTTATCCTGGCTTTCGGTTTCCGCCCAAGCCCGGCCCCATGGTTGGGGTCGGTGGGCGTGGAGACGGATGCTACAGGGCGTGTTGTAGCGCCTGAGCAAGGTGCTTTTCCGTTCCAGACTACGGAGCCCAAGATATTCGCCGGTGGCGATATGGTACGTGGATCTGATCTTGTGGTAACCGCTATTTGGGAGGGGAGGCAGGCTGCGCAAGGCATCCTTGATTATCTGGCTGTATAAAGTATGACCTGGGTGACAAGGTGTCGCCTGTTGGGAACTGTATTGCTCGCTTCCTGGCTGGTCGCCTGCGCGGATGGTTTGTATTTTTATCCCGATCAACGCAATTACTTGGTGGCAGGATCTCCTGCTCATCAGGATTTTTTTGTTCAGGAACGGCCTGGTATTAGGCTGCATGGCTGGTTTATACCCGCTGAGCCCCGTGTTCATGTTCGGGGGACCATCATTCAGTTTCATGGCAATGCTGAAAATCTCACCGCTCATGTGGGTCAGGTGTACTGGCTCATCCATGAAGGCTACAACGTAGTCGTTTGGGATTACCGTGGCTATGGCGCGTCGACCGGGCACCCTGATCGAACTGGGCTTTTTCACGATGCTGTTACCATGGTGCGTCGTGTTCAGGCTCGCCCGGATGTGCAGGGTCATCCGGTTTATCTGCTCGGACAAAGTTTAGGGGGAGCTCTGGTGCTGGCTGTAGCTGGATCTGGACAGGTGCATGGTATCAGCGGAGTTGTTGCAGATTCAGCATTTGCTTCCTGGAGGGGGGTCGCTCGAGAAAAACTGCGTTCAGCCGGTTGGCTGGGATGGAGTCTTTCCTGGTTAGTGCCGCTGGTGGTCAGTTCAGGGTATGATGCTCAACGAGCTGTCGCCCATATTGCCCCTGTGCCACTCTTGTTGATACAGGGCGATCAGGATGCCGTGGTTCCTCCTGATAATCTCGATATGCTTTATGAGCATGCGCAGCCACCGGTGTTTCGCTGGCAGATCCGCGGTGCAGGGCATGTGGAAGCCTTAACCCGGTATCGTGCGCAACTACGGCAACCCTTGCTCGATTTTTTTGCATATTGCCTAGATGGCAATACTCGTGATCTGGCGGCCGATGGCCTGCTCAAACCCTGATGTGGAGATGATATGCCTACGCTGAAGAATGATCGATTCCTGCGCGCTTTGCAGGGCCAGCCAGTTGATAGAACTCCCGTATGGCTGATGCGTCAGGCTGGACGATACTTGCCGGAATATCGGGCGACACGCGCTCGTGCCGGGGATTTTCTTAGCCTATGCAAGAATCCAGACTTTGCTTGCGAGGTTACCCTGCAGCCCTTGGAACGCTACCCTCTGGATGCAGCCATTTTGTTTTCAGACATACTGACCATTCCTGATGCCATGGGGTTGGGTTTGTATTTCGAAGAAGGCGAAGGTCCGCGCTTTCGCAAGCCGGTTGTTAATGAAGCTGACATCATGGCCCTGCCCACGTTGAATGTGGAAGCGGATCTGGATTACGTCGTCAAGGCGGTTACTACCATACGTCAGGCATTAGCTGGACGTGTTCCCCTGATAGGATTCTCAGGTTCTCCCTGGACCCTGGCTTGCTATATGGTACAAGGGGGTTCGTCCAAAGATTTTCGCCGCATTAAGACCATGCTGTATCAGACACCAGAACTGCTACATGCCTTGCTCGATAAACTTGCTGATGCCGTAGTTGCCTATCTCAACGCCCAAATTATGGCAGGAGCCCAGGCTATACAGATATTTGATACCTGGGGCGGTGTATTGGCTGATGGCGTTTACCAGAGTTTTTCGCTGCATTACATGCAAAAAATCATCAATAGACTCGTTCGTGAGCATGAAGGGCGCCGTGTGCCGGTCATCCTCTTCACCAAAGGTGGCGGTTTGTGGCTGGAAGATATGGTGCAAAGTGGATGTGATGCTATCGGTCTGGATTGGACCATGAATTTGGCGAAAGCCAGAGATCGGGTGGCAGGGCGTTGTGCTTTGCAAGGCAATATGGATCCCTCGGTACTCTACGGTGATGCAGCTACGATTCGCTGCGAAGTTGCCAGGCTACTGGCTCAGTATGGCCATGGGGCGGGGCATATTTTCAATCTGGGACATGGTATTGAGCAGTGGGTCGACCCTGCCATGGCCGGTATTTTTGTAGAGGCGGTCCATGAGTTAAGCGAGCCCTACCACACAAGGTCTGCATAGGTCAAAAACGATGGCTCCGCTGCAGGGTTTACGCGACTTTAGGCGTCTTAAGGAACTGCTGGGCATACTGATCCTCTATGGTTTTGATGATCTTTTGCAGTGGATGGGGCTAGGGCGCCAGGCTGCCTTGATCAATCGACTGCTGCGCCGCAAGCTACCTGCCGATGTTCAGCGATTACCGCCACAAGCCAGGGCTCGTATGGCCATGGAGGAAATGGGCCCAACCTTCGTTAAACTGGGGCAGATTCTGGCGACCCGTGTCGATTTATTGCCACCAGAATGGATCACAGAGCTGGAAAAATTGCAGAGTCGGGTAGCCGCCGTGCCTTTTAGCGAGCTGCTGCCAGGGCTTGAGGCGAGCTTGGGGCGTTCGGTTGCAGAGGTATTCAGCGAGGTTGAAGAACATCCTTTGGGTAGCGCATCGATGGCCCAGGTGCATCGCGCCCGTTTGAAAAGTGGCGAACGTGTTGTACTCAAGATACGCAGGCCGGGAATACGCGCCTTGATCGAAGCAGATATGAGATTGTTGGAGCAGGTGGCGGCGGTAGCCGAGAGTCAATCGCCGGATTGGCGAAGATTTCAGCCGGTGGCTTTGCTGCGCGAGTTTCAGCGTTCCCTGGCCAGAGAGCTGGATTTTGCTGTAGAAGCACGGGCGGCTGAGCGTATTGCCAATAATCTGGCTACTGTGGACTATATGGTTATTCCCAAAGTGTACTGGGACTATACCTGTGAGGATCTCAATGTACAGGAGGCGATGAATGGAACCCAAGCCAGCGATTTAGCGGAACTAGATCGACTTGGGGTAGACAGGCTACGCTTGGCGCGTCGTGGAGCTGCTGTCGTTTGGAAGATGATGCTGGAGGATGGATTTTTTCATGCGGATCCGCATCCGGGTAACTTCATTATTCTTCCAGATGAGCGTATAGCACTGATCGATTTTGGCATGGTGGGTCGCTTAAGTGCGCAGCGCCGCGATCAACTGGTCAGGTTGGTTCGAGGGATATTGCTACAGGAACCAGAGGTCACGACCCATGTGCTGGTGGAGTGGAGTGCAGGCTACGTCGTACAACGTGAAGCTTTGAACAGTGAAGTCGCTGCGTTTATGGAAAGGTTCGATGGTGTACCGCTGGATCAGCTAGATATAGCAGGAGTGTTGCAAGATGTCGCTGCTATTTTGCGCCATCATGCGGTCAGTCTCCCTGCCGATATCGCCTTGATTGTTAAAGCTTGCTTGACGCTTGAGGGTTTTGGTCGCTCCTTAGCTCCCAACTTTCAGTTGATGGAGGAAGCTGCCCCCTTACTTAAAAAGACCCTGCGTGGTCGCTATGCACCACAAAAACTAGCTAGGGCCATGCGTATACGAGCTCTGGACATGGTGGAAAAGGTGTATAACCCCAACACAATGGCAACGCAGAGTCATTTAATAGGTTCAGCACCTCCCATCAATCCCATGGACATGGAACGCTGGATAGGTCGACTCGAGCGCGCACATGCACGACAAACCACTGCCCAGTTGATTACGGCCATGTACGTGGTGGGTGGTTTGCTATCCTTGCTGCCACAAGGCCCTCATATGGTGGGTATGAATGTCTTGGGTATCGTATTTATTATGAGTGCCAGTGTTTATGGATTTTGGCTCTGGCTATCACAATGGTGGACTTTACGCGGTCGTGACTGATGGCGCATTCAGGGGAACACGCAGGACGAAGCAACTACCCTGACCCTCAATGCTGTTAACGCGCAAGCGCCCCCCTAAAACCAGAGCAGCATTGTGACTGATATGCAGTCCCAGGCCTGATCCTCCGCGCCCTAATCGGGTGGTGAAAAAGGGTTCAAAGATATGAGCTAGATGATCGGCTGGTATCCCGCAGCCATTGTCGCGGATGCTGATTTCAACCCATTCTTTATCAACAATGACTGCACTGATGGATAACTGCTTGGCGCTGACTGATTCCTCAAAAGCATGATCGAGCGAGTTAGTTATCAAATTAGTAATAATTTGACCCAGGGGGCCTGGGTAACTGTCCATATTTATAAAAGGCTCAATTTGTGTGACGACCTCGACACCTGAGATTCTCAGACGTGGATGCAACAAAACCAAGAGGTCTCGTACTAACAGGTGGAGTTCGAAGTGGCGGCGACTCATGATGTTCTGATCCACCGCGACCTGTTTAAAGCTCTGAACCAGATCAGCCGCACGTCTTAGGTTACGGACTACAATGTCGCTAGCTAGGCCAGCTTGTTCCATAAAATCTTCAAAATCACGCCGAGTTAAGCCTTGCTCATACTGAATTTGCAGCTGTTCAAGTTGACTGACTATCGTAGAAGCAGCCAAAAGTCCATTGCCCAGAGGCGTATTGATTTCATGGGCAACTCCGGTCACCAAGTGCCCAAGTGCTGATAATTTTTCAACTTCAACCAGCTGTTCCTGGGTTGTCTCAAGTTCGTTAATACTGGCCTGCAGGGCGGTATTACTGTTCTCAAGATCTTGGGTTCGTTCCTGGACGCGATACTCAAGATCACGGTTCAAGTCGCGAATTTCTGCTTCAATTCTACGCTGCTCGCTGATGTCTTCGGCAATCATGATCAGTACATGATGTTCGCCCACCGGTGTAGTTGCTGCTGTAACACGGCACAGTATGGGTTGCCCATCCTGGGTGAGCAAAGTAACCTCCATGTAGGGTATGGTCGGGGAAGATGTGCGGAGTTGTGCCTGGAATTTCTCATTATCCAAAGCGCGTGACCAGATACCCGCAGTGAGAAGATTATGCCCCATGATCGAATCAGCAGAGCGATGCAACAAGGTTTCCCACGCTGCATTAACAGCTTGAATTTCCAGGGTAGAGGGGTTGAGTACAGCCATCGCGGTGGGGGATGCATCAAAAATGGCACGTTGCTGCTGTTCACTGCTGGCTAGGGCAGCCAGGGCTTGTTTTTGCTCGGTGGTGTCAGAGATAAATCCATACCAGGCAATATCTCCATTTGCTTCCCTTTCAGGCAAGGAAGAACCTGTACGCCATACCATACGGCCATCAGGTAACTGAAGCCTGCATTCGAAATGCCAGAGTGTCATGGTGCGGGCAGAGGTAAAAATGGAATTGACCAGATCAGGCAGATCATCAGGGTGAGCGCGTTGGAAAGCAGCCGCAGCGTTATTTTCAATGTCTTGAGGTTGTACACCGAGCATTTCCTGCACAGCACCTAGCGCGATGGGAAAACTCATGTGACCGTCAGGATGCAGACAGAATTTATAGAGCATGCCGGGTATGCGATCGGCATAACGAAGCAACTGATCACGGTAGCTATTGCGCTCGCGTTCACGTTCTTCCCGATCACTGACATCGACTAAGGTCCAGATCGATAACTCCCCCTCATGGTCATGCAGTATGCCGAAGGAGACTTCGCAGGGAATACTGTGCCCTGACTTATGCAGCAAACGAGTTTCAAAGAAGTTGTTTTCACCAAGAGTTTGCTGAGCATACATCTGGCCAATCTGGTCATACTCCGAGGATGATGGGTAAATCATGCGTGTGGATAATCCAGAAAACTCATCAGGGCTGGCATAGCCAAGGATCTCAGCGAAGCGTTGATTGACCTGCACAAAATGCCGATTTCGCACCATGGTAATACCCGCGCGGGTATTATTAAGTAAGTGTCCTTGAATTGCACTGAGGCGCTGTTCCTGATGCAACTGATCAAGTCGGTCCAGGCCTCGTGACAAGTTACGTGCTAATTCTTCCAGCAAGTTTCTCAGGGGTTGATCAAAGATATCTTCTTCAGAATGTATGACAGTTAAGATGGCCCAGATGCGACCAGCCCGGAAAATCGGTAATGCAGCGCTGGCTTTGAGCCCCCAGTATTCAGCTCTCTGCGCCCAGGGCAGAAGGTGGATGCTTCCATGGAACGAGCCGCTGAAGATAGGGCATCCCTGTCTCCAGGCGGTTCCCATGCTGCCGCAGCCTTCAGGAAGCTCCGCTCGGGCACTTACAGATAACCCCTCGAGGTAGCCGGTAGTACCTGCCGCTGCCAGCATCTGGAATTGCTCCTGAGCATCAGGTCTGGAGATCCAGGCCAGGCTGAGATGTCCATGTTGTACTACGCAGGCACATAGGGCTTTGAGCAGTTCGTCCTGGGTCGACGATGAAGCAACGATAGTATTGGCTTGCCCCAGCATGCCCTGAAAATCAGCTAAACGCAGCAGTTTGGATGTCTGGATTTTTTGAGTCTGAGTATGCTTATCAAAACACAGTAGCATGCCAGCTATCGATGCCATGAGATCCAGCATACGCGCATCTTGCGCGGTGGGATGACTGCTCTTTTGTGCGGAAAGCGCAAAGGTCCCGACGACCGTGTCGCCATCAAGAACAGGATAAGCCCAGCACGACCAATTGGCGTGGCAGGTTAGTATGCATTGAGATGTACAGGCTGTAGGTGCATTGGCCTTGTCGACTACCAGCACATGCTGGCAGTCCAGAACGCTGCAATGTTGTCCCACGACATTCTGCTTGATCGATTCATGCAGTTTTTGTTGATCATGGGTTTTGGCTGCCGCTGTTGCAAACAGATGTAAGTGCCCTTCATCATCTATTTTGAATAGCGTGGCAACGCGATCTTCCGAAAGTTTTTCAGCTTCTTCACATAAAAGGACAGCGAGTTTGTGCGCAGAATGCCCATCCACGAGGTCGCGCAGTATACGCGTGGAAAGCTGGAGCAAGGAATCTGCGCTGGTGCCTTTTATCATGGCTATTTATGCAAGCAAGCGATGCGTTCAGCATAGCAAATTCCCCATATATTGCATGTCATTCATGCTGTTTGCTGTACGGTCAGTCCGGTGGTTACCGGGGTGGCACCCTGCTGGTTCAGCTGTGCTTGCAAGTTCTGTAAAAAGGAAACTAATGCACTGCTGGTGGGAGACGAGGTAGATGCGGAGGCGGCGCTGCTTCCAAGTGTGTTGCTAAGGGCCTGGAAACTGTTTTCAAGCGGTGACAGCGATGAACTTGTGCTCCCAGAAACGGTCGACGCTGTACCTGAAATCTGTGCAGTCAGGCTTTGCAGCTGTGTCTGAAAACTTCCATAACCGGGCGTGCTGCTCTGACTACTCATACTATGGAGCGTACTAAATAGTGACTGCAGAAAGGTTGTCATAGCCTGTTGAGGGCTTGGCGATGCGCCTGCGACAGAGGAACTGCCATCGTTATCACCGTCTGAATTTGTCCCTGTGCTACCTGAGGAAGCGCCTGGAGTTAATGATGAGGTATTAAGTCCTGACTGACTCAATGCCTGTAAGATATTTTGTAGCATAGCCCGGCCACCACCATGATGATGACCAGAGGCGCCTGAAGGCGATGTCATGCTGTTGACACTGGAGGTAGAGCTGGTCGCCTGTGTGGATTGAACAAGGGAGGTAGATGTGGTTTTGGGTGTTTGTGAAAGGGGATTGAATAACCAGCTATTAAGTGAGTTATTGATAGTCATGAGTGCCCACCTCGCTGGGCCATTGCAAAAAGTAAAGGACCCAGGCAAAGATGCCAGTTATGTGCCAAGGTGGCGAAAAAAACTGATAGTGCGGTAGGGTCAGAGGATGAAGATAAGAATTAACCAAGAAGCCTATTCAGTGGGAATGCGAATAAATACATTAAAAACAAATAGTTGATGAATAAACTTAAATATTTTTTGTCAATAGTGGGTGTCTAATTAGCAATTAAAAAATGGATGATAGTTTTGCAAGCAATTGGGTGATAGATAGGATCATCCTTCTCAACGGTCAGTGCTTGCCGGAGATACGGCATAGACTTGCCATGCAAAATTAATTTTTGGACAGGTAAACCTAAGGGGGGGGGGAGCGTAACATTTTCCTATGGGGTATTATCTGCAGTCATTTACTTGATGAGGATCATTTAATGCGTTCAATTTTCTGGGTGGTAGCAGCATCAGCCGCGTTGGTAGCTTGTGGTGCTGGAGGACTGACAGCGGCTGCAACGGGAACGGGAACGGGAACGGGAACGTCGACACCCGATAGTCTCTTGGGTATTTATTCGGGGGCATCCGTACAGGGCTCAATCAGCAAAAGCATCTATGGTGTTTTTCTGAATTCAGGTGAGTATTATTTTGCCGAGTTTGTCTCAGGGCAAGCCGCTGAGCTTGTTCATGGTACATCAGTGCCCCAGGGAGGTACGCTGAACTCGAATGATATGATGGACTTTCCAGCACCCCTGAACCCGTTGTCCGGTTCATTTGCAGGCACCTATGTTTTGAACTCAGGTGTAAACGGTAGTTTGAACTATGCTAACAACGTGGTGACTCCACAGAATCTCACCTTGACTTATCAGACCAATAGCAATGCGCAGCAACTGCTGACTGCGGTGGCAAGATCGTGGAGTTTTACTGACAATGCCACGGCCAGTGGAACCTTGACTGTTGGTGTGAATGGCAATATTACAGGTAGTACCTCGACGGGCTGTACCCTGTCGGGCAATATGCTGCCTGGCAATGCTGCTTACGCATTGTCACTGAATATGACCAATTGCACCGTATCTGGATCGCTGACGGGTGTTGCTGTTCTTCCCCCAGGAACGAATAATCTGATCTTGATGGCATTGACGCCTACTCGTAATGGTGCATGGGTGGCTTTGGCAAATTGAAGTGGGTCTGGCGTATGCCATAGCTCGCTGAGGATAGGTGATATCTGGACGTCTGCCCAGATTCCCCTTCTGACGGGAACAAGACACTGGTGTTAGGGGCAGCGTAATAGCCCCATCAGTATGATATCTACCCACGTTCCAGAGATATAGACCGCCTGACGTAACAGCCCTTCCTGGATAAAACCGTTTTTTTCATAAATGTGCAGCGCAGGTGCATTATTGGCAAAGACTGAAATCGTAATACGCCGAAGGTTGAGGTGTTGCCAGCAGTAGTCAATGGCAAGTTGCAAGGCCTCCTGGCCCATGCCCTGTCCACGTTGCGCCAAATCCCCGATGCGCAAGCCCAGCATCACCGAGCGGTTGACGGCATCAATATTCCAGAGTTGAACATAACCTAAGATCGAGGGTTCGTGAATCTTGCGTAGGGCAAAAAATACCCGAGAAGGGTCAGGGTTTTGTGCGAACCAGAATGTTTCTTGGTGCTTCCATAGAGGAGGACGGTAAGGCTCATTGAGCAGGGCAGCCTCACTGTCGTCTGCCCACAAAAAAAGGGCGTTAAAATCTAGGGGATAAACAGGTCCAAGGATAACCAACTTACCCTGCAGCATGCCTGATCGCCTTATTCCAACTCAACAAGAAAAGAACGCGGACAACTTCTCAACGTTGACCTTGACCAAAAATTACTTTAAACAACAACATGATGAATAGTATCTGTCTTTTTCTCGATATCTGTAATGCTCAGTGACTCCAAGACCTGATCCAGGGTATGGGAGATCATGGCTGCATTGCGTATCATGGACATTTTAGGCCAGGTATGACGCCTGCCTGCCTGTATCATAGCTTCAACTTCACCTTTGCGAAACTCAAATAAGGCATTACGCCAGCGAAAATCACGGCGCCCAATCAGGATATTGATATCGCCGAGATAGCTCTGGCCCAACATGGCAACCAGATAGGCCAGCTGGGCTGCCAGTGCCTTGCCTTTGGTGCCACGGGTAGCCAGCACGCGTTCGATCGCAGTTAAAACCTCGCTAGTGACACGAACGCTGGATTCTGAAACCACATTAAATAGTCCACGGTTCTGTCGTGATTTGACATCCTCTATAAAGGGCACCACCATCGGATTGATTAAACTGACGATGAAATGGTTGACACCATAAAGACGAGCCATACGTTTGGCAGGAAGATCATTGGACAAGGATCCATCGACCCAGCGCCGAGTTTCAAGGTACGGTCTCGGTTTGCCGTCAAAGCCCCGGGCGAAGAGGCGCTCTGATGCCATCAACCCGGGAATACCCATGGAGGCGGAAATGGCCGATCTGACGTAGACATTGGGTGATGTGATGGCATTCATCAATCGTGACGACTGATGACGTTCAGCAGGAGATATCGAGATATTGATATATCTTCCGGTTTTTTCATAGGCTTCCTGGAAGGTGATGTCACGCGGAATGACTTCATCCAACAGGTTTTCACGTGCAACTTTGGCCGTTTGGGCATCAACTTTGCCGCGGAACACATCAAGCATGCGCGTGCGTAGGGGCTCGTGGTAGCGTTTTTTGATAAAGTAGCCGGCGCGAAGTTCTTCATCAGTCAAGGTGCCTAATTGTGCTGCCACAATAGCTCCGGCACTGGCACCCGAGATCACACCGGGCAATAAATCGTTGTCGATAAGCTCCTGCACAACCCCATGGTGAAAGTAGATCAAGCCTGCCCCACCACTAAGCAACAAGGCTGAACGTCCGTAGCAATGGCTGGCTCTGCGGAAGAAGTCAACTTTCTCGGTATGCGGTATTTCAGACTCAGGACAGCGGTGGATATAGCGCAGGGATTCAGCAATGGTCGTGACATAGTCTTCGATCAGGTGTTTGGTTCCGCAACGTGCCTGAGAATAAAGTACAGGTCTGCCCATGCCGCCCATATTGCCATGGACGCCTTCATTCAGCGCATAGAGCAGTTCTGAAGAGGCCTGATTTTGTAAAGCGTGCTGCAGTTTTTCAAGACGATTGCAGATTTCCTGGTAGTCATAGAGAGAACTTTCCAGGGTTGAACGCCATGCTTCTGCCCCAGATAGTTGATCATGTTGCCGGGCAAGGTTAAGCCAATCAGCGTAGGATGATGCCTTCGCCATAAGGGTTTCCAAGTCGGTCAAGCTCGTAGGCAGGGAAATCAAGGCAGAAGCAACAGCTGTCATAAGAGCCTCACATAATAAGAAAGTGAAAAACGCCCCTGTACTTTAGGACAAAACGTTGGTGATGAAAGGCCAATAAGACTCTCATCCTATTGGCCTAGGCGCTAGAGGTCAACCCAAAATTGGCCAGCGTCGTTGCTGCGCCAAACGTGACACTCCCGATTGTATGCTGCGTTCAACTTCCAGAAAGATGCTTTTCACATAGTCAGCATCATGTTCTCGCCGGGGATCAACTTCAATAGCAGGTAGAAATTCGTTAGTGATTTTGCTGGGCAGAGGTAGGTGGCTGGGTAAAAGCTCAGGCCATATACCAAAGGGAAGTCCAGCAACTAAAGGCACCATTTTGCTACGCAGAAATCGGCGTAACTGAAGTTTGTCGGCTAGCCAACGCCCTTCTGATAGTACAAACACGGTTTCTGCTCCGCCCACTGTCGCGACAGGAACGATAGGTACACCGGAACGAATGGCTTGGCGAACGAAGCCTAAACGGTTGTCCAGAATGACCTCATGGCGTTTTTTCCAGGAGCGCATGGAATCGACTTCTCCCCCTGGCCAGATAACGACACAGTGACCTGCTTCTAGGCAGGCAGAGACAGATTCACGCGAAGAGGGAACGACACCAACTTTACGAAACATGTCACCCAGGCCAGGCATGGCCATCAGAATATCATGGGCAGTTCCGTGCAGGATTCGCTTTCCCTTGTAGCGAAACCACCAGTCATTCATCAACATCCAGGCATCCATAGTCAGCCACGTACCTGAATGTACGCCGATGATCATACAGGCACCTTCCGGTATATGTTCCCAGCCAGTGGTTGATACCCGGAAATATTTGGTCAGCAGAAATTCCCAAATCCCCTCTGACTTAGCCATAAATTCAGCATCTTGGCCCGTCACAGACCAGCCTCGCATGGCGCGCTTGTTGATTAAGCGACTTACCCACGATGGTTTTTTCCTAGGTCGTGACGTCAAGTTACTATGGAGAGGAGGTGCAGCTGTTTCGTTAGGTGGCAAGGAACTTCTAAGATCGTCCATGATGTCTCCTGAGGGCAGTAAAATAGCCATGATTTAAGTCCAGTAAAATGACTTGTAGCTGACGATATGCTTTATGTCTGCTGCAAGTTAATAGATACTATGCCTCATAAAGGCCAAATTCATACCTGATACCAAGGTTTCAGATAAGAGGCTGCACTATACAGTACAAGTGTGCACTGAAGTAGAGGTAACAAAAAATTCATCAACAGAACCATGGAGGAATAATTGTCCGGGCATCGTTATCGATGTGCTTGGGGCTTGCAGTGTACAGGTAAGCGGACTAGCATCCGACAATTCCTTGCTCAAAGAGAAATATCTCCATGGATGGCAGTATGGCTCATCACTTGATGTCAGGTAGCAGCTCAGGCGAATTCATGCCGCACGGCTTCTGTTTCTTATGGAACCCTGCATTGTTGTGGACCTTTGTGCTATCGGAAAGCATCATCGCGCTGTCTTATTTCTCCATTCCGATTAGCCTGTTGTATTTTATCAGTCGCCGCAAGGACATTAGCTTTAGCGGTATTTTTCTTCTATTTTCCTATTTCATTTTATTCTGTGGCCTGACCCACGTCATGGGGGCTTGGGTGATTTGGCACCCAAATTACTGGTTGCAGGCTGTTACCAATACGATCACCGCTGCGTTTTCCGCCATGACGGCAGTAGCTCTATGGTTGGTTATTCCAAAAGCATTGAAGATTCCTAACTCTCATGAGCTTGAAGATGCCATTACCCAATTGCAGAGCACGCTGAATGAACTAAAGATTACCCAGAATAAACTGGTCGAATCTGAAAAAATGTCTGCTCTGGGTGCCTTAGTCGCCGGTGTAGCGCATGAACTCAACACCCCGATGGGTAATGCTTTAACGTCCGCAACAACGCTGATGGATGCGAATCAAACATTTGTGAAACAAAGCTCGCAGGGTATACGGCGTACTGACCTGGATAACCTCTTGAGGTTACATCATGAAGGAACAGACATTTTATTGCGAAACTTGCATAAGGCCATCACACTCATCGCCAGCTTCAAGGATTTATCTATAGATCGGTTCATGGGGCAGCGAACAAAATTTACGATGCAACAAGTTGTCGATGATGCTCTGGTCATGTTTCAAATTCGTGGTTCAGATCGACCTTTTAGCATCCATCTAGACATCGAGTCGACCCTGGTGCTGGAGAGCTATCCTGCGGCCTTATCACGGGTGATCAATAATCTTCTGGATTATGCTTGGGCACGACACATCGTAGATGATAACGTTCATCGAATTTCAATTGAGGCGCGGCAGCATGGCCCTGAGCAGATGCAGCTGATATTTCATGATCATGCCTACAGCACAGATGCTGACCATGTTAAGCACTTATTTGAACCCTTTTATACCCTCAAGCTGGGTGATCAAGACATCGGCTTAGGGCTGCATATTTGCTATAACTTGGTCACGGGGCCCTTGGGAGGTTCGATACGAGTCAACTCTGAGGAAGGCCAAGGCACCCATTTTCATCTGCAATTGCCGCGACAGGCACCGAATATTTCTAGCCATGATGTTTTTCAAGAAGAAACAGGTATTCCTGGTGCTGGTCTAACCTATGTTGGATCCATGCTTCAGTCCAACGCATATGACTCATGACATGTCTTTTATGATCCAAGGCCAGGATATTTCGAATAGTACCTGCTTCAGCTAGTCGATCATGGAGCTCCTCCCAGGTGGCGCGGCCACCTGAGCTGTAGGAGAGTAAAATGTAACGTGCTTGAGTTTTATGAATCAGTCGGGTCAAGGCTTGCAGAGCCAAAGAGTGTCCTTGTTCATCGCTGCGGTAATCTTCAAACGGTGAAGGATCAACCAGATCACGGCTGTCTTCGCGGCGATTAGCCTTGCCGAAGACGGCAGGCTTGTCATGTAGAACCAACGTAGTCCAGAGATGATAATAAGCATTATAACGAACCCGGCTCGGTGGCATTTTTTCGTTATTAGAACCGTAAGGTGGATCAAAATACGCCAGATCAAAACGTTGATTCTGCAGGGTCGTGAAAATATCTTCGCGCAAGACAGTATGCTGACCTGCGTTGAGGTAGATCTTAGGTAGGCGCAAAGTCAGATCACGGTAAGAGCGAGCTGACCAGCCAGACAAATAAGAGACAAAGTGCCCTAGGGTGTTATCAACAGAATCCAGGGCCAGCATCAGGCTAGTTAGCAAGACAGCTCGTTCAATATTGCTCAGCGCAAGTCGATCAATTTCATCTCGAATAGCATCAAGTCTGCGGGTGTTTTTACGCTGGAAGGGGCGTTTGATGGGCTCACCGACATCGCCACCATAATGCTCGGTAAACCAACCATCGTAGCCAGGCAGCTTATTTAAATGTAGCAAAAGGGGAAGATAGTGTTCCGGTGGATGGGTATTAAGCAGGTAACACTGACCCAACACCTCAGACCACGCTGAGCGATCAGAAGCGATCGTATTATAGCCTAACTGGGAAAATAGCTGACTGACCCGGGTAGAACCACTGAACCCGTCCAGTACGCTGGACACATCTAGGTCAGAGACAATCTGCGCGATGTGAGGAAGTAATTTTCTTTTAGAGCCGGCATACTTGATACCTTCAGTTTCGAGAAGTTGGGCAGGTAGCATCAAAGAATAGCCAATTAAAAATAAGAATAAAGGTTAAGGAGAGCTGATAAAAAACCTAGACCATGAGAGATTAGTGGGCATCACCCACCACCGTATGATGCGGCGTTTCAGGGAGCCGCGGCATGGTCTGTTGTGGGAAAACTCCGGTTAGACTATCGAGAAAAGCAACGATATCAGCAACTTCTGCATCACTCAGTGTTTTATTAAGCTGGGTGGCAGCCATCACCCTGACGGCCTCATCAAGGGTTGCCACCGAGCCGTTATGGAAATAGGGCGCGGTCAAAGCTATGTTGCGCCAAGTAGGTACCCGCCACATATGTAGATCGCCAGGTTGGTGCGTTACGCTGAAACGCCCCTTATCATCCATGAGGTGATAGCGTTGAATATAGGGTAGTGCCAGTTTCGACTGGTCAAAGGTCGGGAACTTCATAAAAAATCCTTGACCCATAGGCATGCCGGCAGGACCTGAAAAATTAGGACCCATATGGCAGCTTGTGCAACCTAAACTAGTTACCTTTTGCATGCCGCGCTGCGCGGATGCAGACAGAGCCTGATGGTCGCCGTACCAGTAGCAAACAAAGGGGCTGTTGGGGGTTACCAGTGTTCGTTCATAAGCGGCTATGGCCTGAGCTACATGGGTATAGGTGACAGCTGTCTCGCCCTGACCACCAAAAACATGCTGAAACCAACTGACATAATCAGGAACCCCCTTCAAACGATCAACCACCGCCTGAGCTGAGGGCATGCCCATTTCAATAGGATTGAGGATAGGGCCCTTAGCCTGTTCTTCCAGGGTAGAGGCACGGCCATCCCAGAACTGGCTGCTGAGAAAAGCTGCGTTATAGACCGTAGGTGAGCTACGGCCTCCATGTTGTCCACGCACTCCAACAGAAACAGAACGGTTATCGGTTCCGTTGGTCATGACATTATGACAACTATTACAAGAAATGGTTCCATCTATCGAAAGGCGTGGATCAAAATAAAGGCTTTTGCCTAATTCAATTTTGTCAACAGTCATGGGGTTGTCGGCGGGTACCGGAACTGAAGTCGGTAAGGGTTCAAGGGCTTGAACAGAAGCAATCAGGAGCCAACTCAAGGTTGATCCAACCAAGAATCTTTTCATCAGGAAACACTCCTTATGCGCTAAACAAACAATACAGCAACTATGTGCAGAGGCGTTAGCAGGGCTTGCCTTGAACAACCACTGTACCATGCAGCTACCCTGAAGTGAGGAATATAGTCGAGTAAAGATAGCCCCCTAGCCCACAAGGAGTCCCTTCCTACAAACATTGACATTTTAATTCAAAACAGCATGAATAATGTGTTCATAAATAAGAAAATGCATAAATGTTCAACTATCAATAAATTAATGAAGGGATATGCTGGTTACCATGGTTTAGGCAAGAAAATTGCAAGAAATATAGTTGTTGATAAGAAGTATGTGATTAATAATCAGTATTAGACCCGGGACGAAGTTGGTAATTGCGGCCAATTATGGCATCTTTCTTTACGAGAAAGTCTTGTTCTGCTAGCTTTAAAAACGAAGTGTTCAATAAACGATTCCAAAAAAATTTATCAATAGCTATAGAGGTAGAGAGTACATGCCTGTCAAGCACTGGATCTACGAGGTGGCTAGTTCGGTGCTTGCCCGAACCAGAAGTTATTTTTTAGAGGAATTTTCAATTGAAGTCAATGAGGCGGAACAGGATAATCCTAAAAATGAAACACTCAATATCCATGGCCTAACAGCAGTCGTCGGAGTTGGAGGGCCCGTAAGTTTATTGATAGCCTTTAGTTTTGAACAAGGCCTTATTGATGAATTATATACTCAGATGACGGCAGGATTAACAATTAGTCCTGATGAAGAGCAGATCTTCAAGGAGTCGGTTGCTGGGGATGTCATCAACACAATTATCGGGAATTGTACTGCCGACTTGAAGAATGGAAATAAAGCGATATCCTTGACGCCACCCATGATTATTGATCATGTTAAAAAAATACATAGAACTAATAATGTTGTTTTTATAACTAAAAATATGATGACGGAATTCGGGGTCATTGACGTCAATATATTGGGACCTAGTAATTTTTTTGATAGCAACCTTAATTACGTGAAATAAATCATGAAAAATCTTAAAATTATGGTAGTAGATGATTCATTGATAACAGTAAAGAAATTGTCAGCCATGCTCGAAC
>JABEVH010000167.1 GCA_013043915.1 Pseudomonadales bacterium | reverse complement strand
CCCTCAAATTAGCCAGGTTTCACTGAAATTTAAGGGGGGTTTGACAAACATGGGCTAAGGAAAATGCGACGGTGGTGGACATCGACGATTGTTCCTGACATGATAAATGTGTAAAATGGCTAGCCTTTTTTGTCGGTGTCGTGCCCGTTAAGTCCGGGCAGTTTATTCAACTCTCAGCTTTCATGGGTGCCGCCAATGCATCAAGCTACCCCCGCGAGTGGCCTCTACAGCCCTGACGATGTACGTGATAACTGTGGATTCGGGATGATTGCTCATCTCCGAGGTGAAGCCAGCCATGATCTGGTTAAAACAGCCATTCATTCGTTAAGTTGCATGACGCATCGAGGTGCTATTGCAGGTGATGGCAAAACTGGCGATGGATGCGGGTTAATGCTGACGATGCCGCAGTCCTTCTTCAGGGCTATAGCCTCTGAGCTTTGGGGGCATACGCTGGCTCAGCGTTTTGCGGTAGGCACGGCATTTTTGAATCCTGATGCTGATCTGGCTGTCCATAGCAAAGCGATTTTGGTGGAAGAGTTGGTGGCAGAACAGCTGACGGTTGTGGGTTGGCGTCTTCTGCCGGTAGACCCAGGGGTTTGCGGAGAGATCGCGTTACAATCATTGCCCGTTTTTGAACAGATTGTGGTTGAGGCTGGCGATCTTGAAGCTGATGCCTTTGACCGAAAATTGTTTATGGCGCGGCGGCGTGCAGAGCAACGTCTGAGCGATGATCCCTATTTTTATATGCCGTCGTTGTCATCTCAAACCCTGGTTTACAAGGGCTTGGTTATGCCCGCTGATCTAGATAGTTTCTATAAAGATCTTGCTGATCCACGTTTAAGTGCATCCATTGTGGTTTTTCATCAGCGTTTTTCAACCAATACCTTGCCACGTTGGCACTTGGCGCATCCATTTCGTTTTTTGGCTCATAATGGCGAAATCAACACTATCAGCGGCAATCGTAATTGGGCGTTAGCACGCGGACCCAAGTTTAAGAATCCCCTGTTGCCTGGAGTGGAATCATTTAAGCCTTTGGTTAACCGTCGTGGCTCAGATTCGTCCACGATGGATAATATGCTGGAAATTCTGGTGCAAGGGGGTATGGATTTGTTCCGTGCCTTACGCATGATGGTGCCTCCCGCATGGCAAAATGTGGAAACCATGGATGCGGATTTGCGTGCATTCTACGAGTACAACTCCAAGCACATGGAAGCTTGGGATGGTCCGGCAGGTATCGTGACTACCGATGGTCGCTATGCCGTTTGCATGCTGGATCGCAACGGTCTGAGGCCGGCACGTTGGGTAATTACGCGTCAGGGTTATATTACGCTGGCATCGGAAATCGGCGTTTGGGGGTACCAGCCGGAGGATGTCTTGTCTAAGGGGCGCGTCGGTCCCGGACAGATCTTGGCAGTTGATACGCAGACAGGGGAGCTGTTGCGTACGGCGGATATTGATTCTCGCCTCAAGAGCGCTCATCCCTATCAGCAGTGGCTGCAAGACCATGCCATGCGCATTGATCACGATGAAGAGGCTGAGGCTAGGCTGTTGCAGCAGATCTCCCCCGAGAAGCTGCGCTCTTTACAAAAATTGTTTTTGGTGACGCTGGAAGAGCGTGACCAAATCATTCGGCCTATGGCCGAGGTTGCCCAGGAGGCGGTCGGCTCTCTGGGGGATGATACGCCGATGGCGGTGCTATCTGGTCGTGTTCGTCATTTGTCGGATTATTTCCGTCAACAATTCGCCCAAGTGACCAATCCTCCCATCGATCCCTTGCGTGAAGCTATCGTGATGTCACTCGAGACCTGTCTAGGGGCCGAGATGAATGTGTTTGAGCAGGATCCGCAACATGCCAATCGCATGGTGTTGGCATCCCCGGTTCTTTCGCATAGCAAATTTGAAAAAATCATACTCAATGATAAGCCAGGATATTTACCTGAGCGCATGAGTCTGCATTATGTGCCGGAGATAGGCTTGCGCCAGGCGCTACTGACGCTGTGTCAGCGCGCTGCAGAGGCAGTTAGGGCGGGCAAAACACTGCTGGTACTCAGTGATCGTCACTGGTCATCGGGGCAGCTGCCGATGCATGCCTTATTGGCTACGGGTGCAGTGCACCATTATTTGATCGAGCAAGGTTTACGTAGCGATTCTAATATACTGGTAGAAACCGGAGTGACCCGTGATGCGCATCATGTAGCGACCCTGATTGGTTTTGGTGCAACGGCTATTTACCCCTACCTGGCCTATGATGTCATTGCTGATCAGGTACGCACGGGTGAATTGCTCGGTGATCCTTTGGAATTGCAATCCAATTACCGTAAGGCACTTAATAAGGGACTACTCAAGATACTCTCGAAGATGGGTATTTCGACCGTGGCTTCCTACCGTGGCGCTCAGTTGTTTGAAGCTGTCGGACTGGCTTCTGATGTCGTTGATCTTTGTTTCCGCGGTGTACCATGTCGTATTCAAGGGGCAGGATTTACAGAACTGGAGTCAGACCAGAAAATCCTGGCTGAACAGGCAGGCAAAGCTCGCTTACCCCTGGAAGCTGGCGGTGTTCTTAAATACGTGCATGATAAGGAATATCATGCCTTCAATCCTGATGTGATCGCTGATCTCCACGCAGCTGTTCGCACAGGTGACTATGCCCACTACCAGCGCTACGCGGATCGCGTTAATCATCGCCCAGTAACCACACTGCGAGATCTCCTCGCCCTGCGCAAGGACCGCAAGCCCTTGGCTTTGGATCAGGTAGAAAGTATTGAAGCCATCCTGCCGCGTTTTGATTCGGCGGGTATGTCTCTGGGGGCTTTGTCTCCGGAAGCGCATGAAGCTATCGCCATCGCGATGAATACCTTGGGTGGGCGTTCTAACTCAGGAGAGGGTGGAGAGGACCCTGCTCGCTATGGTACCTTGAAAAACTCCAAGATCAAGCAGGTAGCTTCTGGTCGCTTTGGTGTAACGCCGGCATATCTCATGTCGGCTGAAGTCTTGCAGATCAAAATTGCTCAGGGAGCCAAGCCGGGAGAAGGTGGTCAATTGCCGGGGGGTAAGGTCAACGAGCTGATTGCTCGTCTGCGTTACTCCGTTCCTGGGGTTACCCTGATTTCACCTCCACCACATCATGATATTTACTCCATTGAAGATCTGGCTCAGCTGATATTCGACCTAAAACAGGTTAATCCGCAGGCCTTAGTATCCGTGAAGCTGGTTTCGGAACCCGGTGTAGGTACGATCGCTGCTGGTGTAGCCAAAGCCTATGCTGATT
>JABEVH010000166.1 GCA_013043915.1 Pseudomonadales bacterium | reverse complement strand
GCTGGACGCGCTGATACTGCCACGGATCCTGCGCCGTTGGAAATGTTCGAGACCGTGATTACCTTTAAACCCCGCTCTCAGTGGCGTCCGGGCATGACGCCCGAAAAATTGCGTGATGAGCTTGATCGCCACGTGCGTGTTCCCGGACTAACCAATCTGTGGGTACCTCCGATACGTAACCGTATCGACATGTTATCCACGGGAATTAAAAGCCCGGTGGGTATCAAGATCAACGGTCAGGACCTGGAGGCGATCAATCGGGTTTCGCAACAGGTTGCCCACGTGGCGCTCACGGTACCTGGGGTCAGTTCTGCTTTTGCTGAACGTTTGGAAGGTGGCCACTATATCGATATCGATATCGATCGTTTGGCGGCAGGCCGATACGGCATGAACATCAATGATGTCCAAGAAATCATACAACAGGCGGTAGGAGGTGCTGATACCGGCGAGACAGTCGAAGGTGTAGCTCGCTACCCCATCAATGTACGCTATCCCAGAGCTTGGCGAGATAGTCCAAGCAAACTAGAAAAACTGCTTTTTATCACACCCATGGGTCAACAAATTCATTTGGGTATGGTCGCTCATGTGCACATAGTGGATGGCCCTACCATGTTACGCAGCGAAGACGCCCTACCCTCCAACTGGGTATATATCGATATAAATCACCGTGACCTGGCCTCGGTGGTGCGTGATCTAAAACAGGCTATCGACCACCAGGTGTCTTTACCTGCTGGTGTCAGCATAACGTACACCGGACAATTTGAGTCCATGCAGCACGCTGCTGACCGTCTGCGCCTGGTCATTCCAACCACCCTGGCCATCATTTTTATCCTGCTTTATCTGACCTTTCAGCGTATGGAGGATGCATGGATCATTATGTTATCCATACCGTTGGCTCTTTCAGGAGGTATCTGGCTGGTCAAGTTACTAGGCTATAACCTTTCGGTCGCTGTTGCGGTGGGATTTATTGCCTTAGCGGGTGTAGCTGCTGAATTTGGCGTCGTGATGATCCTGTATTTGCGTCAGGCCATGGAACGACAGCGTCTCAATGGCCAACCCTGGACTGATGAGCAATTGCGTGAAGCTATCCGTGAGGGGGCAGTGCAAAGGGTCCGACCCAAGGCCATGACTGTGGCCGTCATACTTGCCGGCCTTACACCGGTGCTGCTCGGATCAGGTACAGGCTCTGAAATCATGCGGCGCATTGCCGCTCCCATGATGGGTGGCATGATAACAGCACCGTTGTTATCTATGCTGTTAATTCCTGCCATCTATTGGCTAAGGCATCGCCAGCAAAGGATATTATGAGGGGATGCCCTCCCCTCTTCTTACAGCCAGTGAACAGCTAGAAAAATATGCTTGCCCATCCATAGCGCCATAAAATATATCTACGGATTCCCTTAGCTTGATCCCACACTTTCAACTGAGGTTTCTTGAAAAAAAACCAAGAGGATCAGAACAACCCATGGAGCTGACCACCGGTAGATTTTCATGACCTATGCTCCTCCTAACACCAAACAATTATAAACACGATATGGGAAGCAGATGAGTATATGAGTCTTGTGCCATACTTCACGCCCAACTAGGCCTTAGCACCTTAAAGGGAAAGATGATGCCAGAAGTCGCTTCCAATAACGCGTTGATCGATCCGGTGTTTCTAAAATCATTACGTAATCAGATGCTGCGGTTTGCTACATTGCAACTCAATAATGATCATCATCTGGCTGAAGATGCTGTACAGGATGCACTTATTGGCGCGATGCGCAATGTCGATTCCTTTATGGGAGAGTCCGCTTTCAAGACCTGGGTATTTGCCATTCTCAAAAACAAGATTGCTGATATCTTGCGGCAAAAAAGTCGCTATGTTGAAGTAAGCCAGTTATTGCACGGCGATGAAGAAGAAGAGAACTTTGATGCCTTGTTTGATCACCACGGCCACTGGCATGCTGATAGCAAGCCCAAAGCCTGGAGCAACCCTGAAGGAGCCATGCATGACCAGCACTTCTGGAAAGTCTTTGAGGCCTGCCTTGATTATTTGCCAGGCCAGCAGGCACGTTATTTTATGATGCGCGAATTTGTTGGACTGGAAAGCACGGAGATCTGTGAGACCACAGGGGTTACGGTCAGCAACCTCAATGTCATGCTGCATAGAGCTCGCCTGAGGCTGCGTGAGTGTCTTTCCCAACGCTGGTTCTTGCAGGGAGAAACGCCATGATGAACTGCCAGGAAGCCACCCGTTTGTTATCGCAGAAACTTGACCGTTCCTTGACTCTGAAAGAGCGGATGACCTTACGGTTTCATCTCATTATCTGCGAGGGATGTCATAACTATAACGAGCAAATGCATCAGTTGCGGGATATCACCCATGCCTATGTCAAACACAACCCGCCGCATGAAGACAGGAATACTGACCATAACGACCCATCGTAACCGTGTCCATCCCTGAATAAAAGGTTGGGCCTGGATACCCAGCCCCACCGTCACCTGTGATCATACCAATTGTTTTTTACTTAACCAGCGCCAGAGCCAATATTCAGAGCGCAGGGGTGACCCCCCTGAGGTAACCAGCAAAAACAACATGATCCCCCATTGCAGATGATCTGTCAGCGCACCTGGCACGGCCACCAATGTACTGTAATAAGACACAACAGCCGTAATATTGAGAATGAACAACCCTGCAGCTGCAAACCGTGTCCCCAAGCCTAAAGCTAGCAATATACTTAAACCTAATTCCCCTGTGGCGGCGACATAGGCGGCAACCACGGGATTGAGCAAAGGTACATGGTACTCATTCTGGAACAAATCCAGGGTTGCTGACCAATCAGCCACCTTGGAAAGACCGGAATTTAAAAACACATGGGCAACGTAAAGCCGCATAATCAAGTCAGCCAGAGGCAGCAATGCCATGGTGATTTTTGAAAACAGATTCCACAACATCATGACGGGTTGAAAAAGGGGATGCTTTAAGCAGTGACCAATGTTCATAAAATAACTCCGTTGGATTTAACCCATGAACACTTGTCCGCGCATTCCCCTTGCTAGGTGAGTTCCGAACCAGCATTGCACCAGCAGGGGGTCAAGCGGACGGTTTTGAATATGCAGCTTAAT
>JABEVH010000165.1 GCA_013043915.1 Pseudomonadales bacterium | reverse complement strand
TGGTAAGTCGTGTGGATGGTAACATCCACACGCTCTGGTCGTTGACCCGAGAAACCCCAGCTACAACGCTTTTGGGCGTTTAGCTGCGGGAGCTTTCATGACTGTATGGGACAAAATGCTGCGCGTACCGCCGCAGAGCTCATTGTTATCGTAGCTCGAACGGATTCCTGGCGCGAACACGCCCGCATGAACTTGTCAGAATTCCCCTACCCAAAATGGTCAAGCAGTATTACGGCTTACTCGTCCCCTTGGTTTATAACCAAGGACCTTTGGACAGTTTTGGGCGTATGCGCAGAGGATTGGCAGGCATCTCCAGCCGTGTCAGAGCAGTCCCCCGCGGCCCCTGTTCGCTGGAAGAAATGCGGCTCTGGGCCACCAAGAGCACGGCCTTAGCGGCCGAGAATTTCATGCTAGCCCTACGCGCATACGGGTTTGATTCCTGCCCCATGGAAGGATTTGATGAACGCCGAGTCGCCCGATTACTCAAACTCTCACGCCACGCCCTGCCCATCATGGTGATAGGCGCCGGAGAACGTGCTCCCGATGGAGTGTACTTCCCTCGAATACGCTTTGCTCGTGAGCGCTTTGTACACACCGTCTAAACCTCCCCGCCATCAGGTTGAGTCAATCATCCTGATGGCGCAGCTAAATACCACCATGTTGCGCTTACCGCGTGAGTTCGAGAACCGCCCCACCTAAGAATCAGGCTCATCTGGTTTAACTAATGTTCGTTGCAGAACAGCCTCAGGATAATCCATATATCATTTCTGCATACCACGCAGCGAATAATGATTGAGGACAAGACAAATCGGGCAAACCCAGCGGCCACCGCTCCCTCTTCAAAAACATGCTCCAGGGACTGACCGACACCTTTACCCCGAGCCTGCGGAAGCACAGCGAGCAAGTGCATCTCGGCCTCATCTGACTCCGCCACATGGCGATGAAGGCTTGTTGGATGCACCAGCATAACGGACCACCCAACAGGATTTTCTGCACCCATGCCGTTAAAAGCCAGCCACAACGTCGCTCCCGCTCCGTCCAGGTACAAATTGCTATGTTCAGCATGATTTACCTGAAATCAGCCAAGCGTTGGTGTTGTTGCCCTGCCTGATCAAAATTTGCAGGGGCGAGCCATGCCTTAAAGGCTTGCTCCAATGTCGGCCACTCGCTATCAAGCACCGAATACCATGCCGTATCACGGTTGCGACCTTTATAGACCGTTGCTTGACGAAAAATCCCTTCAAACACAAAACCCAACCTTTGTGCTGCCTGACGCGAGGCCTGATTGCAGCTGTCACATTTCCATTCGTAACGACGGTATCCTGTTGCGAAGGCATGCCGCATCATCAGATACATAGCTTCGGTCGCAGCAGGGCTTTTTTTCAATGTTGGAGAGAATTTGACATGGGCTACTTCCAGTACCCCGGTTGCTGGTTCAATACGCTGGAAGCAAGCAAGACCCACGGCTTGATGACGTGATGAATCAATAATTGCAAAAAATAGGGCGTGCTCATCCCTGCTCAGCCCGGTTAAACATGCCAGATAGTCAGAGAAATTATCGAAGGGGCCGTAAGGCAGATAGGTCCAGTCAACCGCTTCGGCATCTTCAGCATGGGCCTGGTACAGGTCACGAGCATGCTGATCAACATCCAGCGGTTCCAGTACACAATACTGCCCAACTATTAGCTGATGAACAGGATAGGGAACAGGGCGCCAATCAGGTAACACCACACCTACCGGTAAACTTTGAGTATGATGTCCCATAGACAGCCTCCCTGCCGTTTCCATCTAAACAGCTTTAGCTCCTTTAAACCACAAACAGGTTATCACGATGTATCAGCTCGGGATGGTCCTGATAACCTAAAATCACCGCTATTTTTTCACTGGAGATACCAGCAATCTTACGGGCCTCATCGGCGCTGTAATTGACTAAGCCCACCGCAATCGTCTGCCCTGAAGTATCGACACAGGCCACCACTTCGCCTGCCTTGAACTGTCCTTGCACCGATCTGACGCCCACAGGCAACAAGCTGCGCCCCTGCGCTTGCAAAGCTCTCACCGCCCCTGCATCCAGTACCAGCTGACCTGCATGCTGCAAATGCGCCGCCAACCACTGTTTGCGTGCCGCTAAGGGTTCCTGATCAGGCATAAACAAGGTCCCCAAGGTTTCACCTGACATCAAACGGATCAGCACCTCAGGCTGGCGCCCTGAAGCGATCAGCGTAGCAGCCCCCGATTGAGCAGCTAGGCGCGCAGCACGCACTTTGGTCAACATGCCGCCTCGACCCAGTGAGCCACCGCCTCCGGCCATACCCAGCAGAGCATCATCCATGGCGCGCACTTCACTGAACAAGCGGGCTTCAGAACTGGAACGCGGATCCCGGTCAAACATGCCTTCCTGATCCGTCAAAATAATCAACAAATCCGCATCGACCAAATTAGCCACCAGTGCAGCCAACGTGTCGTTATCGCCAAAACGAATTTCATCGGTAGCTACCGTATCATTTTCATTGATCACCGGCACCACTTGCCAATCAGCTAAGGTACGCAGTGTCTGGCGCGCATTGAGGTAACGCTGGCGATGTTTGAGGTCATCATGGGTCAACAATACCTGGGCGGTCTTAATGTCATGACCAATAAATCCCGCTGCCCAAGCCTCGACCAATCCCATCTGCCCAACAGCAGCACAAGCCTGTAGGGCATTGACATCAGCCGGCCGTTCACTCAACCCCAAGCGCACCATGCCCTCGGCCACAGCACCGCTGCTGACCAGAATAATCTGCAGACCCAGCAATCGTAGTGCTGCCATCTGCCCTACCCAGGCGGCCATGGCCTGATGATCTAAACCACGACCATCAGCAGTCAACAACGCAGACCCAATTTTGACGACAACACGCCTGACTTTACGAATATGCTGCTGACGGGTATCAGGGGCGATATTCGGTGTCGACATCGTAGTCACCCTCATTCCAGTCTTCATCCTCAACGTCAGCCTCCAGACTTGCTCGACGCTGCGCTTTACGCAATTCAGCTAACGCTGCAATCTTGGCACGTCCCTCTGCCTGAATCTGCTGACGCACCGCCTCTTGCCGTGCTGCAAATTCGCTCTCTTCCTGTTCGCGAACGAGCATGTTTTCAATTTCAACCATCAAGGCTTGGCATAGTGCTGCCGTACCGTCAGCCGCTAAGCCAGAAACCGCATAAACAGGCCCCGTCCATTGCAGTCGCTCAACCACCGATGAACAAACAGATTTTACGTCTTCAGCTGGCAACATATCGGTCTTATTAAGTAGCAACCAGCGCGGCAGCGAGGCCAGAGCCGGTGAGTACCGTTCCAGTTCCTGGCTGATAATTTGCACAGCGGTCACTGGATCCATCTCATCCACAGGAGCCAGATCAACCAGATGCAAGAGAATACGAGTACGAGATAAATGTTTAAGAAAGCGTATCCCTAAACCAGCACCGTCGGCTGCACCTTCGATCAATCCAGGAATATCTGCCACCACAAAGGAACGGTGCCTGTCGACATCGACCACGCCCAGGTTAGGCACCAGGGTAGTAAATGGATAATCTGCTACTTTGGGCCGGGCGGCACTGATTGCACGTATCAGGGTAGATTTACCGGCATTGGGTAAACCCAGCAACCCCACATCAGCCACCACTTTCATTTCCAGACGCAATTGGCGAGCTTCACCAGGCAAACCTGGTAGAGCCTTGTGTGGCGCCCGATTGGTCGAACTTTTAAAATGGGTATTACCCAACCCTCCCTTGCCGCCAGCCACGACCTTGATCTGCTGCCCCGAGGTCACAAGATCAGCGAGAACCTCACCACTGTCTTCATCAAGGACCGTAGTCCCCAAGGGCACCTTGAGCACAATATCGGGTGCACTGCGCCCGGTACAATTAGCGCCTGAGCCATTCTTGCCGCGCTCAGCACGAAAAGACCGCGTGTAACGATAGTCCACGAGTGTATTGGTATTACCCTCGGCCTGGATGAGAATACTGCCCCCTGCCCCGCCGTCACCACCATCGGGGCCGCCGAAAGGGATAAATTTTTCTCGACGAAAACTGACGCAGCCGTTGCCCCCGGCGCCTGCT
>JABEVH010000164.1 GCA_013043915.1 Pseudomonadales bacterium | reverse complement strand
TGGCAGTCTTTCAAGAATACTCGACCAGACCCGCACGACACGCTCATTTATCTTGCTCAGGTTATTAAAACAACCGAACGTCACGGGATGACCTGAGCCTGAGGGTAACTGATTCACATCTACTGCTACATCAGGTGGTGTAAAACAGCGATAGGTATCTGGCATCCATATACACTGCTCACTAAATTGCACCGCTTCAGCTGGCGGGACGACATGTTCATCAACCAGAATATAATCCAAGCCCGGCAATCCTGTGGTGGCAAAATATCCTAACCAGGCAATTTGTAGAGGAGCCGGGCGGCAGGTCAGCAGTGGCAAGCGGTTATGTGCTGTATGGCCCGATAGATCGATAAGGATATGCAACCCGTCTTGATATAGACGTTGGGCTGCTTGCGCATCACTCATGTCGTGCAGACTTACCCATGAAGAAAACATCGGCTTGAGGCGACGTGAAACCGCATCATCTTTAGGAAAGGTATCATAGGCAATCAATTCTAGGGATGAACGGTCCACATGAGCCAAGGTACTTTCAAGAAAATAAGCGACGGGATGCTGGCAATAATCCCCCGAAAGCAAACCCACACGCAGTCGTTCAGGTGCTGCAGATACCTTCCACGCCGTAAAGCTGGGTGCGCCTCGTTGCTGTGCCATAGCGGCAAGGGCCTCTCCACCTAAACAAGCCTCTTTCAATTTTTCTTCGGGGGTTAAATCATCACGATAATTGAGTGAAAAGAGCAGGTTACTCACAGACACGGAGTCATCAGCATTCAACTGCAAAGACTGACGAAAACATGCCTCAGCTTCATGCAAATGCCCTTGCCCCATATACACCAGACCCAGATTACGATGCGCCGTGGCATACATGGGACGCAAACGTATAGCCTCCTGCAGATGATGCAGAGCTGATTGCATATGATGACGCTGCATAAGCGCCACCCCTAAATTGACATGCGCATCCGCTTGATCAGGTGCCAGCGCCAAACAGCGACGATAGCAGTCTTCTGCTTCTTCAAGTTGATCGTGCATCTGCAAAATGGTGCCCACATTCAAGTAAGCCTCGTGCAAGCTATTATCCAGCAGCAAGGCCTCACGGTAATGGCGTTCTGCCAAATCCAGTTTTCCCTGAGCATGTTCTGCTATCGCCAAAGCATGCCATAGTGCAGCTGGGCACTGCGGTGTTTGACGTTGTGCCTGCCCTAGCCACTTTTCAGCCTCAGCATAGTGACCTAGCTTTAAAGCAATTCCCCCCATGACAAACAAGGCATCTGCCTGCTTGGGTTGTACGCTGAGTACTTGCTGACACGCCGCTTCAGCCTCTCGCCAATGGCCGGCATTGAAATGCCGCATGGCTGACTCCAACAGCTGTTGCATACTCGGACGCGGTACCGATGGCATGGACTGCTGGCGGTTGATACAACATTGTTTATACTTACGCCCACTACCGCACGGGCACGGATCATTTCTTGCGACCCCCACGTTACGCCCCCTCGCCGTTGGCAGGGGATGTACGCTGACTTTTTTCTACAAACCTACGCCATATCTCGCACAGAGCGAGCTCCCATTGTCGGGCAAAACGCGGCCCATCACACAACGGCGACTCTAAGAGGCGATGACGTAAATTTCGCCGCAATTGAACTAACTCTGCCATCCGGCCTGACCAGCTCAAGGCTCGTCTCAGATAATCCTGCTCATGCTCAGCAATCCACTCAGGCATATTGAGGTTTTGCAGCAAGTTCTCTCCCGAACGCGACAACATATCATGACCACGCAAAGTCAACACGGGCACCCCCATCCATAAACCTTCGATACTCACCGTTCCGCCTGTGTAAGGAAATGGATCTAAGGCGATATCCACCTCATGGTAACTCTGCAGATAATCCAGGTATCCGGATGATGCCTGAAGTTCAACACGACAGCTATCGACACCCTGGGCCGTAAGGCGGGCCATGAATTCATCTTTTTGCGCTGATGTCCCTAATTGCCAGGATTTGAGTAGCAAACGTGCCCGGGGCATCTCACGCAATATCTGTCCCCATAGCCGTAGAACCGGGTCATTTAACTTGCTCAAATTATTGAAACACCCGAAGGTCAAGTCACCGCTTTGCAGCGCCGGCAACTCATTAACCTGTATGTCCTCAGCGGGGGGCATGAAACACCGGTAAGTATCTGGTAACCAAAAACGCTGTTCAGAAAAGTGTCCTTCTTCTTCTGGTGGTGAAATATGTTTGTCCACCAGAATATAGTCCATCGTCGGCAACCCTGTCGTGGCAAAATATCCCAACCAGGTGATCTGCACCGGTGCGGGTCGACTGGCAAACAACGGCAAGCGGTTATGCGGCGTATGGCCGGCCAGATCGATCAGAATATGTATGCCATCCTGACGTATACGTTGCGCCGCTTGCTCATCCGACATGGCGTCAATAATCACCCAGGAATGACAATACTGTCGTAAACGCTTCGTCAGTTCATCTTCAACATCAAAGCTATAATAAGCGAATATCTCCAACTGGCTATGCTGCATACTACGCAAGAGATTTTCCAGAAAATACCCCACCGGATGCCGTCTTAAATCACCCGACACCAACCCCACACGCAAACGGGATGGGTATAAATTCATCTCATTGAAACCATGAGGCGGGGAAACCTGTTCGATGATACGTCTCCCCCAATAAACCGCTTCTTCAAGACGCTGCGCCGGTGTCCAGTCAAAGCGATAATTTAGACAAAACAGAAGATAGCTGATAGCTACAGCATCATCAGGGCACAGACGCAATGCCTCCCTATAACTCTTTTCGGCCTCCAACAACCGTCCTTGTTCCTGGCAGACCAACCCAAGATTGCGGTGCAAGATTGCATCTTCAGGTTTGAGATCAACAGCCTTTTGTAGATACGGCAAAGCCTCTAAAGAACGATGGCCTCTTTTAAGCACAGCGGCTAAATTGATATGTGCGGACAGGTGTGTTGATTGCCGTTGCAGTATTTGACGGTAGGATGCTTCAGCGACATCCATGCGCCCCTGCTCCAACATAAGTCCGGCATAATGAAAATGCGCATCCACTAAATCAGCATCAGCCTGAATCGCCTTAAGATAGTTGTCAACAGCCAGCTCTTTTTTACCCATACCCTGCTGAGCCATAGCCAGCGCCAGCAAAATTTTCCCCGGCTTAGGCGTATGCCCTTGCAGGGCTTGTTGCATCCACTGGGCGGCCTGGGCAAATCGCCCAGCATTTAATGCCATGGACCCTAGCAGAATCAAAGCCTGGACATGCTTAACATCCATTTGCAGTAGTTGCCTGCACAAGGCTTCAGCCGGTTCGATTTGACCGCGAGCGTAAAGCTGTAACGCCATATTTTCCAATGACGCCAGGGAAGATGTTGATGAGGCCGGCGTCACCGCACAACAATGCTTAAATTTTCGACCGCTCCCACAAGGACAGGGATCATTTCTACCCGCATGTGTCATGTTAAACTCGCTTGCCGCCGTTCCCAAATTGCCCATAAAGCATCTTGCCATCGCTGCGCAAACTTTTTACCATCCAGCAAAGGCGAGTACTGTAATCGATGGCGAAGATCAGCGCGCAGCGTAGCCAACTCAGTCAAATGTTCCGACCAATACCTAGCTTGCGCCAGATAGTCATCAACATCTCGTGCAACCCAGCTTGCCAAATCCAGGTTATAAAGCAAATTCTCCCCGGAACGGGACAGAAAATCCTGCCCCTTTAACGTCAACACGGGAACCCCCATCCACAACCCTTCGACACTGACGGTACCTCCGGTGAACGGAAACGGGTCCAAGGCAAAATCTATGTGATGGAAACACTCCAGATACTGCTGACGGGGGGAGCCCCCCTGAAAAATAACTCGCTGTGTATCCAGACCACAGCTAACCAGATAACGTTGATAACTTTCTACTTCTTGGGGATCGTCAAACGCTCCGGTTTTTAGCCATAATCGTGCGTTGGGTATCGCCTGCAAGATACGTCCCCAAAGCTGCAGCGCACGAACATTCAATTTGCTGATGTGATTAAAACATCCCAGGGTAACATAACCTTTTTCTAAGGCAGGAAGCGGGCTTACCGGTACCTCTTCATGAGGTGCAGAGAAACAACGGTAGGTCTGATCCAACCACCAGCGCTGCTCGGAAAACTGGCTGGGCTCACTGGATGGGGAGACATATTCATCGACCAGAATATAATCCATTTCTGGCAGACCCGTCGTACCAAAGTACCCCAGCCAAGCTACCTGCACAGGCGCAGGCCGACCTGCAAAGGCAGGCAAGCGCGTGTGTTTGGTATGACCTGACAGATCAATCAAGACATGAATATGATCACTCCGAATACGCTGAACCAGTTGCGCATCATCCAGGTCATGAACAGGCACCCATGCCGAAAAATTTGATTTCAGGCGTTCGGTCAACGCATCAGCTTCTGGCCAGCTAACGTAAGCAAACAGCTCCAATCGACAAGGGTCGATATACTCCAGCATACCCTCCAGAAAAAAACCGACAGGATGCTGACGCAGATCACCGCTGACCAAACCGACACGCAACCGGGCCGGAGCAGGATCTACATCCCAGGACTGATGAGCTGGCCCCCAATGCCGATGTTCCCAATCTGAAATATACTGTCCCCACCTCCTGGCTTCGGCCAGGCGATCCTTAGGACTCATATCAGGCTGATAATTTTGCACATAGAGTATGCTGGATGCTGATTTCCAGTCTTCAGGAGCATGTGCAACCGCCTCCCGGAACATCGACTCGGCCACATCGTAATGAGCCGCTGCCAGAGCCAGCCTGCCCAAGGTATGATAAGCCGCCAGATCACCAGGTTGAGTTTCGGTTATTTTTTTCCAGCAGGCCAACCAGTTAGCCAACTGACCCTGCTGTTTGTATACCATACCCAAGCCTACCAGAGCATCCTGATGGGTTGGGTTGATTTGCAAAATACGGCGATAACAAACTTCAGCCTGAGACCAGTCACCTCGTGCCAGCCATAATCCTGCCAGAGTACTCTGCGCAGTTATCAGTCCAGGATCATGTTGCAAGACTTTCTGAAGTTGTACCGTAGCAGCCTCCAGCTTACCTTGAGCCATCAGGGCTGAAGCCAAGGCCTGATGCAGTTGGGAACTCGCCGAATTTTTGTTAAGCAAAGAAGTGAACAACTGCTCTGCTCGGGCATAATTTTGTGCAGCGAGTGCAATGCCACCCAGAAGAAACAAGGCATCAACTTGTCCTGGCTGCACCTTGATAACCTCAAGACACGCCGCTTCAGCCTGTTTAAAATCACCGGCCGTATACCGTTCACGTGCCTTTTGTAACCAGGTCGCCCCGCTGACTTGTTGAGGATGCGCCTTAGGCGCAGCATTCAGACAACACTGCTTATATTTTCGTCCACTACCACAAGGACAGGGATCATTCCGTGATACAGCCATAATTAGCCAACCTTCATGAGACTGAACTCAGTCCCGGTCCGTCGCTCATCTTCAACATATCGACCTGTTTTTGTCTTGTATGCCATAGCTGCCATAAAGCAGCCTGCCAATGTCCGGCAAACCTAGGGCCATCCATCAGTGCTGAATGCTCACATCGGCTACGCAAGGTAGCGCGCAACTGCGCCAAAGCCGTCCAGTCCTGTGCGTGTTTCACCGCACTAGCAACATAGTCTTCCGTGCTGCTGGCCATCCAGTCTTGCAGACCGAGGTTACATAACAGATTTTCCCCAGAATGCGACAACATGTCATGTCCTGACAAGGTAAGCACCGGCACCCCCATCCATAGCCCCTCGATGCTGACGGTTCCCCCGGTGTAGGGAAAGGGATCGAGAGCCATGTCCACCTGATGAAATGCCTTGAGGTAGTCTTCATAAGAGGAACTCCCCTGCAACTCCACGCGCGCGGTGTCCATGCCCAAACTCTGTAAATAGCTATAAAACGCTTCCCGCTCATCCAAGGCATTCAACTGTGAAGATTTCAGCAATAACCTGGCTTCCGGCAAGCTCTCAAGTATCCTGACCCAGAGAGATAGTACTGAAACATTGAGTTTGCTCAGATTGTTAAAACAGCCCAGCGTAATTCGGCCCAAGGTCAGGGCAGGCAAGACATTGACGGCAATATCTTCATCAGGAACTTTGAAACATCGGTAAGTATCAGGCAATAAATATCGTTTTTCTGTAAATAAACCGGCCTCACTCTCAGGGGCAACATGCCTATCTACCAGCACATAATCCATCTCAGGCAACCCTGTCGTCGCAAAATATCCCAGCCAGCTGACTTGTAACGGTGCTGGACGACAAGCAAAAAGTGCAAGACGGTTATGCCGCGAGTGACCTGCCAAATCTATCAAGACGTGAATACCATCATCATGAATCAACGCGGACGCTTCACGATCGGACAGCCCCACCAATGACTTCCAAACCACAACATGTTGTTTTAACAATAGCGTTAAAGCATCTTCGACGTTATATGTTGTATAGGCGATGACTTCAACCTGATCTTGCTCAAGATGCGGCAACACATTTTCAAGAAAATATCCCACAGGATGGCGGCGCAAGTCCCCTGATACCAGTCCCACGCGTAAACGACTTGGGTTTTCTTCCACCTTCCATTGCTTATAGGCTTTACCGGTGCGCAGGTGAACACGGTCAGACAAATGCTGACCCCACTGTTTCGCCGCTTCATACTTCTCAAGCGGAGTTAAATCCTGGCGATAGTTTTGGGCAAATAATAGGCTGCTGAGCGCAACATCATCATCAGGATTCTTGGCCAGAGCCAGGCGGTATGCCTGCTCAGTGACCCTCATATCGCCCTTTAACTGAGCGACCTTGGCCAGCTCATGTAGCGCTGCCATGTGTGCCGGAAAGCGATCAACAATCTGCTGAAACAACTGCATGCTCTCTTGTAAACGACCTTGTTGCCTAAGCACAACCCCTAGGGACGTCCAGGCATCTGCATGCTGCGGCAGGCTTGCGACGACGTAACGAAAAGAAGATTCAGCAGTTTCTAAGTCCCCCTTCAGCAGGCCGATTCCACCGATATTAAAGTGACACTCTATCCGGGAAGCATCCAGACGTATCGCTTTGCGAAAACTTACCAGAGCCTTATCGGGTTGTCCCATACCCCACCAGGCACGTCCGATAATTTCTTCGGCAGCAGCAGGATGAGGATAGCGGTACTGTAAGGCCTTGTCAGCAGCCTGCTGGGCGACTACAAAGTTTCCCATCTGTATATGAATAGCTGCCCATAAAATCAGGGCATCGGTTTGCCTAGGCTGCTTTTGTAAAATCTGATGACAGGCTTGCTCGGCAGCCGATACCTGCCCGGCCTGATAAGCAGCGGTGGCCCTACGCAACAGATCAGCCACAGCAACCCCGGCAAGGGGGGCAGTACTTACCTGCTTGCCCTGACAACAATGTTTAAATTTTCGTCCACTACCACAAGGACAGGGATCATTACGACTCGGGTTATTCACCAGTATCCTGCTATTATTTTTATCGTAGTCAGAAATTTTAATAACTTAGTGATCAGCATAGTATCTGAATTTTTAAAGGCTTTTCGCATCCAGCTTTAGGCATTCCCTTTAACGTCAGCTTTGAGGCAACAACGCTCAGACCCACTTTTTCGCCTCAGGAGGCTTAAACTAACAGAGTATTTGCTTTTAACCGGACAGTGATGCAAAGCTCATAAAAAAGCCCGGTTTCCCGGGCTTTTTCTCATCCAAATTCGACCTTATTTGAGGGCCGAAATGAAGATGTTGTTGGCGCCCATATGAACACCAGCCAAACCTAGACTGCCGATGCTAGCGGAAGTAACGTCACCCACTTGCATACCGGCGATATCAACTGAACCGATCGTTGAAGCAGAGGTTGAAATCCACAGAGCACCAGCGGTTGCAGCATTGGTACCTGTCAAGCCATTGGCGGTTGCAGCAGCAGCACTCAGAGCACCGATAGACACAGTGCTAGCACCGATGTTGCTGATCAACACATCAGAAGTGTTCAGCAAGTAAGCAGCATTGCCTGCCTTCTGCTGATCAGGCGTTGTTTCAATGCCAAAGCCCTTGATATCAATCGCAGCCTGAGCACCGATTCCGATGGTGATGCCATCGCCAGTAACTGCCTTGCCTGTGGTCTGATCAGTGAAGCCCTGGGTAATCGTCAAGGCAGCAGCTGGCAATGTGACCACGCCCAGTTTCAGCGTAAACATACCACCATTAGCTGACTGCTGATTGGTATCAGAGGTCAAATCTGACTGCACGCCTGACCACTTGTTCAAGGACACGGTCATCGGATTAAAGGTCAGCTGATTAGCCGAGATGTTCAACAGGATAGCAGCTGATCCTGCAGAATTGGAACCCATACGCATCTGAATGTCAGTAGGAGCCTTGGCAACAACACCGAATCCAGCGATCTGAACATCAGCAGCGCCACTGTATACAGCAGAAGTGGTGGTTGAGCCAGCTTCGCCGAAACGGATATAATTGATAGCTACGTTGGTGTTCTGCAGCATGATGTCAATACCATCCTGGCCGGTAGCGCTGGACATGGAGGAATCTGACATCGGTTGCATGGCATAAGCACTGGAAGCAGCAGCTACAGCAGCAGCGAGAACGAGTAATTTTGTGGCTTTCATGTAAAAACTCCCTTTGTTTATTCTTGTATGTTGACTTCTTTAGGCATTCGCCTTATAGGTTTGCATCCATGTCGTTAACTTCTGTAACGACAAGGCAAAGATAGAACATTTACTCAGTATTGCCAAGTACCGTTTATCGGGACATGTTAAATTTTTCTTTGCTTTACAGATGCTTCCAATGAACAGTCATACACTGAGTTGGTGAACCATGATGGCGTTGATCGGCACTTATCTCGGCACCCAGGCAAGCTGCAAGGCACGAATACAGCGTGCTTTGCAAGCTCCCGATGCGCTATGGCTTGATGACTGCCGCGGCCCAGGCCCTTCGTTGTTGATGGCTGGAGCGCGCGATCATATTAGGCCACCCCGTGATCTTGCTGCTGCTTTATCCGCGGTGGTGCTGGCCCCGCAAGAACTAATGGCAGGCTTTATCAGCTACCCCTCCCCGGCAAACTCAAGCTGCCGACCTGACTTGCCTGAACATGGGGTAGGCATTTATTCATGGCATCTGCGTTTTTATGGCGATGATGTTTTTTTTGTCGGAGACCCCAGTGCTCCCTCCTGGCTAGACTTGCAGAAACCTCTGCTTGATGACCCCACCCCTTTCCAACTGTCATCTACTTTTGTTTCCTCCTGGCAACTTAACGACTATGCCCAGGCATTTACTCGCATACAAGATTACTTGCAGGCAGGCGATTGCTATCAGATCAACCTGTGTCAGCACTATGCTGCCTCCTTTACGGGTGACCCCTTGCAGGCCTATCTACGTTTACGCGACGTTAGCCCGGTTCCTTATGGAGCCTTCATACGCGCAGATAAAGCCTGCATCCTGTCCTTATCGCCGGAACGCTTTTTAAGCATTCACGGCCGTTCCATGCTCAGCAGTCCGATCAAGGGCACCACCCCGGTATACGCTGACCCTGCCGCTAATGCTGCTAGCCGCCAAGCACTGGCTGACTCGGCAAAGAAC
>JABEVH010000163.1 GCA_013043915.1 Pseudomonadales bacterium | reverse complement strand
GGCAATAGCCCATGGCATGTGGAGTAAGGCGCGCTGCCTGGCAGCGTTAGAGCCGGCACTTCCCGAGGCTTATGAGGTCAACGTGCAGTTCAAACTCCCCATCCTGTTACCGGCCAGAGTGGGCTTTAGCTGCTATCTTGAAGCAGGAAAGCATATTTTTGGTCTGCATGATATCGCCAGTTGTAAACCCCACCTTCAAGGTACCGTCGTACCTCGTTAATGATCAAAACCGCCCTGACTGATAGCAGAAAGGGCGGCACCTTCAGCTTATGATATATTTTTTTCCGGACAGGACTACAAACGATATAAACTGTCACTAAGGGAATATATTATTCTGCTAGACAGCATCTCCCCCCAATGACTTCAGGAGGTTGCAGTGAATATCGTCTGGAAGGCCGAATACTGTACTGGAATCGAGGTCATCGATACACAGCATCAACACTTGGTGCTGTTGTTGAATAATTACTTTGCTGATCAGCCTCAACAGGAAGTATCACCCTCCGTAGCGTGGGAAATGCTCAAAGAGTTCAATGGCTACGCCGATGATCATTTTGCTACCGAGGAGCACCTTGCCCAACAAACCCACATTGATGAGACGGGCCTCTGGATCATCCATAAAGGAAGCCACGATTATTACATCAAACGATTGAAGGAGTTTCAGCAAGATTTGGAGCAGCATACACCTAGGGCTGTCGACAAGTTGATGGCATTTTTAAGTTACTGGTGGGTCACACATATTTCCGGGGAAGATCAGGAACTGGCCAAGGCACTGAAAGACGCCCTTATCGCATAGGAGTTCCTCATGCCCACTCTTTTCAGGCCTCATGGTTCTAGCCGCATCGACGTACAGGGGCGAAAAATTATTCGCCATATGGAAGGACCTTGGAATCTGGAATTTGTTCATATGGCTCACAATGACCTCCAGACCCTGGCAAACTTTGACTACAGTACGCCTTGGGTAACCATGCTGATCGTACAAAAATCTGCCCTGTGTTCACCCGATGCCTTAAGGCAAATTGCTAGTCATCTGCAACTGGATTTTAATCGTCAACGACTAGGAACAGCCTGGGTATACCCTCCGGGCACGGAAGGCGCTGCCATCATGCAGAAAATGCTGACCCCCCTGTACAAAGAAAGTGGTCCCGTAGCATTTTTTTCATGCATTGACGAAGCTGACAGCTGGCTAAATACCTTGCTCGCACAACTGACTGGTCTGCACTAGGTCCTGGGCAAAATGGGAGCGATGGAAACCACCGAGAGTCAATGTACACCATGTTGATCAATCACCCCATTCAGGGCTATGTACATCATGATTTTCTGGCGTTAGCGCAACTATTTCGGACCTTGCTGCCTACTCAGCATCCTGGCGGAGCAGCACTATGCGTCTACCACCGCGGCGAGGTTGTTATCGACATCTGGGGGGGAAGCCGTAACCTTCAGGGAGCTGCCTGGGAAGAGGACACGCTAGCCATGTCCTACTCCACCACCAAAGGCATTCTGGCAACATTGACTCATAGAATGGTGGATCAGGGTCTGCTCGACTACTCGGACAAAGTTTGCCGCTACTGGCCAGAGTTTGCCTGCCACGGCAAGGAAGGCATCACCCTGCGTCATTTGCTCTGTCACGAAGCAGGTTTGTATGATATACGATCCCTGATACCTGATGCCCGTGAAATGCTGAGTTGGCAAACAATGGTTCAGCGCCTTGAAACTGCCACGACTCAACACGCTCCCGGTGCTACTTGGGGATACCATGCCTTGACCTGGGGCTGGTTAGTTGGAGAGATGTTACAACGCTGCACGGGCACTGACCTAGCCTCGTTACTGGATACCTATCTGGTCAAAGATCTAGCCTTGGATGGCTGCTATATAGGCTTACCCACAGATCAGCTAGGCCGGGCTACTGACCTGATTCCTCCACCTGCCAACCGATCTCATCCCCGTCTATGGGGACGTATTTTGGCGACTAGCCGCGATCAGGCCATGGCTGCTTATATGAAACTAACGGGTTTTGATCAAGCCAGCATGCTAGCAGGGTTAAGGCCACATGGTATCGGTCAACTCGATTTCAACAGTCAGCAGGTACGTCAAGCCTGCATACCGGCTGCAAACGGCATGTTCACTGCGCGCTCCTTAGCCACGGTCTATGCAGCCATGGCTGATCGTGGGCGCTGGCAAGGCAAAACCTGGTTACATGAACCTACTTGGCAACAAGCCACGCTTGTACAGAACCGACGGCATGGTCAGGTGATTGCCATCCCCATGCACTGGCGACTAGGTTACCATCGCGTTTTTGTGCTGGGGCGCTCACCTCGCGATGCCTTTGGCCACTTCGGCTGGGGTGGCAGCGGTGCTTGGGCAGATGCAAGCCTGAACCTGAGTTTGGCCCTGACGGTCAATACGGGGCAAGGAACACCGTTTGGTGATAGCAGGTTACCTCGACTGAATACACTAGCCCGACGATTGGCCAGGCAGCGTTAATTCTGGCCCATTCCTTGCTTTAATGAATGTGTCAATAGCTAGCGTCAGGAAAACCACATCATGACCACACCACAACAAGTTTCAGAACGTGAACAACTAGGTCAATTTATACCACCTCATTATCATGGCCAGATGTTGGCCAACGTGGAACGCATGCAGGCTTTCAAAAGCAGTATTCAAGCCGTCGTCAAACCTGGCCACCGCGTGCTTGAGCTAGGTGGAGGAACCGGTGTCTTGTCATTTTTTGCAGTCCAATGCGGGGCTGAGGTCACCTGTGTCGATGCCAACCCGGAAATGATAGAAACGGCACGCCAGTTATTACGCCAGAATCCTGGCGCAGAACGCATACAGTTGGTGTTGGCGGATGCCATGACTTATATGCCTGATGCACCCGTTGATGTCGTGATCTGTGAAATGCTGCATTCAGCCCTGCTGCGTGAGCAACAGTTACTGGTTTTAGACGCCTTTCGTCACCATCATTTACAACGTTTCGGCAAATTACCCATCTTTTTACCGGATACCACGCTGCTTGCCGTGCAACCTGTGCAACAGAATTTTGACTTCATGGGTTTTAATGCAGCTATTCCGCTCTTTCAACAGGCCAGCCTGCCCCAACCGGATACCCTCGGTTTAGGTGACCCTGTTATCTATGGTGTCATCGAATACCAGGAAGCCCAATCCATGCTATTAAGGGCTGACTTTGTCTTTGAAGCCCATGCCGAGGGAACGTTGAATGCCTTGCGCTTTATTACTAAAAATCTGGTAGCCATCGTAGCTCAGGAACAACGATCTATCGACTGGCACTGCCATTATCTAATCCTTCCCTTGTCACAACCGGTACACCTCAATGCCGGGGATCGCCTGCGACTGCGTTTTCACTACCTGGCCGGTGGCTCAATCGATCAACTGCAGCAGGCATTGTTGATACAAAAGCTACCTCAGGGTGATATCAATCATTTATTCCATGGTGAAGTCACCTCACTGAACACAGCACAACGCGCAAACGCTTAAGCCATCTCGCTCTGGACCTGGGACGCCACCAGGTCCGGGGCAGCAGCCATATGACCGCCGTAACCCCATCGGGATGCCGTTATCTAGGTAAGAGAGACAGCAGGCTCGGCCTCCTCCATCGAAATGCTTGAAGCAGAGCAAACCGCAACAGCCTAATGATCATGGTCAAAAACCACCATTGGGGGGGGTACAGGTCAATGCGAGGGAGGCTCACTACGGTAGATGGCCAAATTAAACCAACCCGTACAGACGACATCGTTTTACGCACTTATGAAATTAGTGCATAATCTGTGTCCTGAAAACACAAAGATATCGTGTATTCAGGCCATAATTTGATACACCTCAAGCATACACCTATGCTTTGCAGCGTTGCTGGGTTACGTATCATTTTAAAAAAATTGATCAAGCTACTATTTTTTGGGAAAAATCAGCGTATAGCGTCAACCGCTAACCTTAAAGGAAGCCGTTATGTCACATAGTCCTACCTCTGTCGTGACTCCCGACTACGACTTTTCTGTCGTCAGGATGTTCTCTATCATGGCTGTGGTCTGGGGATTGGTCGCCATGTCGGTCGGTGTTTATATCGCCGCCGAACTGTGCTGGCCTGCTCTGAACCTGGGCTTACCTTGGACCTCTTTCGGACGTCTGCGGCCCTTGCATACCAATGCAGCCATATTTGCCTTTGGTGGCTGTGCCCTGATGGGCACTTCCTTTTATGTGGTACAGCGAACCTGTCAGACGCGCTTGTTTGCTCCAACTCTAGCCAAATTTGTATTTTGGGGCTGGCAAGCCATTATCGTGGCAGCGGCCATTACCTTACCGCTAGGCATTACCCGCTCTAAAGAATACGCAGAGCTGGAGTGGCCCATCACCATCGCCATCGCCATCGTTTGGGTGGCTTATGCCGTGGTTTTCTTTGGCACCATAGCCAAACGTAAAACTTCACATATCTATGTGGCCAACTGGTTCTACGGTGGATTTATCATCACCGTGGCGTTATTACACATTGTTAACGGCCTGTCGATTCCAGTCAGCATGTGGAAATCCTACTCGATATATGCCGGTGCTCGTGATGCCATGGTGCAGTGGTGGTATGGCCATAATGCGGTAGGTTTCTTTTTGACTGCAGGCTTCCTGGGCATGATGTACTATTTTGTGCCTGTACAGGCAGGACGCCCTGTTTATTCTTACCGCCTTTCCATCGTGCATTTCTGGGCACTGATAGCCATCTACATGTGGGCAGGACCTCACCACCTTGAATACACGGCCCTGCCTGACTGGACGCAATCGCTTGGCATGGTGTTTTCGCTCATCCTGCTGGCTCCTTCTTGGGGCGGCATGATCAATGGCGTCATGACCCTTTCTGGCGCCTGGAGCAAGTTACGCACGGATCCTATCTTGCGTTTTCTGATTGTCGCTCTGTCATTCTACGGCATGTCAACTTTTGAAGGCCCCATGATGGCCATAAAATCGGTCAATGCCCTGGCCCACTACACCAACTGGGTGATTGGACACGTTCATTCCGGCACGCTGGGCTGGGTATCGATGATCTCCATAGGTGCTCTCTACGTCATGATACCGCGCGTATTCAACCGTGAATGCATGTACTCAACTCGCCTGATCAACGTACATTTCTGGCTCTCGACACTCGGCGTGGTGGTGTACATTGCCTCAATGTGGATTGCGGGCCTGATGCAGGGTTTGATGTGGCGCGCCTATAACGCGGATGGCACCTTGAGCTACAGCTTTGTTGAGGTGGTCAAAGCCCTGCATCCCTTCTACATCGGTCGTTTAGGGGGTGGACTGTTGTTCCTGTCAGGCATGATACTCATGGCTTACAACGTCGTGCAGACACTGCGCAACACTGAACCTGCCGACCGTCCGGTTGAAGCGTAATAGGGGGAATACCATGGCTTTTACACATGACACGATAGAACGCAAGCTCCCCCTGCTCATGATACTGATGGCCCTGGCCGTCAGTTTCGGGGGGCTGGTAGAAATTGTTCCCCTGCTGTTTGATAAGGATGTGACCCAACCGGTGGAAGGACTGATGCCTTTAAATGCTTTACAGCTTGAAGGGCGTGACATTTACCTCCGTGAAGGTTGCTACCTGTGCCATAGCCAGATGATCCGTTCATTACGCGCAGAAACTGAACGCTACGGCCATTACTCGGTCGCTGGCGAATCGGTTTACGACCACCCCTTCCTGTGGGGCTCTGAGCGTACAGGTCCTGATCTCGCCCGTGTCGGCGGCAAGTACTCTGATGACTGGCATCGTGCGCACCTGCATAACCCTCGTGATGTCGTTCCTGAGTCCATCATGCCCGCTTATCCCTGGCTGGAAAAGAATGTACTCACTGGGGACATGACCGGACGAAAGATGGCTGCTTTGCGCAAGGTGGGCGTCCCCTATACGGATGATGACATCAAGGGCGCTCAGGATGCCGTGAAAGGTCATACTGAACAGGATGCTGTGGTAGCCTACCTGCAGCAATTAGGCACGATTATCAAGAATACGAGATAAGTATCATGGACATAGGTACGCTAAAAAGTATTGCGCTGCTCTTGGCCATGGGATCGTTTGGCCTGATCACTTGGTGGGCGTTTACGCCTCGTAACAAAGCCCGTTTCGATGAAGATGCCATGCTGCCCTTTATCGACGAAAAGCGTCCACGGGAGAAATCGCTATGAGTAGTTTTTGGAGTGGGTGGATCATCACCATCGTCATGTTCAATATCCTGGGGTGTGCTGCTCTACTCTGGTGGACACGCCGCATGCCTTTAGATCATGTCGATGAAGACAATACCACGGGGCATGTCTATGATGGCATCAAGGAATATAATAACCCTCTACCGCGGTGGTGGATGTGGATGTTTGTCAGCACTATCGTGTTCGCCTTGGTGTACTTGGTGCTGTTTCCTGGCTTAGGCAATTATCCCGGAACGCTAGGCTGGACCTCGCACAAGGAACATGATGCAGGTGTTGCCGAATTGAAAGCCAAGTACGGTCCCATGTATGACGCCTTCTACAAAGAATCCATTCCTGACCTGGCCAAGGATGACAAGGCCATGCGTATTGGTCAGCGACTGTTCTTAAATAACTGCGCCGCCTGTCATGGCTCGGATGCTCGCGGAGCACGTGGCTTTCCTAACCTGACTGACAATGACTGGCTCTACGGTGGCACACCTGATCGCATCGAGCAGACCATACGCTACGGCCGTCAGGGCGCTATGCCTACCTGGGGCCCTATTCTGGGTGATGAGAAGATTAAACAGGTTGCCAATTACGTACTTTCTCTCTCAGGCCGTGCAGTTGATGACACCTTGGCAGTTCAGGGCAAAATTGTATTTCAGACCAACTGCGTCGCTTGTCATGGCCCTGATGGTAAAGGTAACACCATGATAGGTGCGCCCAATCTGACCGATACCATCTGGCTCTACGGTGGTTCCAAGTCGACGGTGATACAGTCGATTACGCAAGGTCGTCAAGGTCGCATGCCTGCCTGGCTGGATCGACTCGGTAAAGAAAAAATCCATCTGCTGGCTGCATACGTCTATAGCTTGTCACACGGCAATAGCCAAGGTTCCATGTAATACCGACAGGCGGACTACCCGTCCGCCTGCTTCCTCTCCTTCCAGGCAATCAAGGATGTCTGCTTGGAAACACCTGGCATGATTGGGGAGTTCGTATGTCCAAAAAAATTCCATCGCGTGATACCACGCCACAACTCGTCAAAATGTATACTCCGGCAGCGGGCAGTGCTGACCTTTATGAAAAACGCCATAAGATTCAGCCACGCTATACCTCCGGACTGTTTGAAATCTGGCGCAATATCGGCGCATGGACCATGCTGGGCCTGTATTTTCTAACGGCATGGCTGACCTGGGATGGACGCCAAGCACTTTTGTTTGATCTTCCTAATCGTCATTTTTATATCTTTGGCTGGACCTTCTGGCCACAGGATTTTATCCTGCTGTCCTGGCTGCTGATCATTGCCGCTTTTGGACTTTTTGCTGTCACGGTATTAGCTGGTCGCGTCTGGTGCGGTTATACCTGCCCACAAACCGTGTGGACCAAAATATTTCTGCTGATTGAAAGACTGTGTGAAGGTGATCGCAATACGCGCATGCGTCTGGACAAGGCACCTCTTTCCTTCAATAAAATTGTACGTCGCGGCTTCAAACATCTGGGATGGCTACTGGTTTCTATTGCGACAGGCGTAGCTTTTGTTGGCTATTTTACACCCGTTCATATCCTCATGCAGGAAATTGCTCACCATGCTCTGGGCCCGGCAGAAACCTTCTGGATAGGATTTTTTACCGTAGCTACCTACATGAATGCAGGATGGTTACGTGAACAGATTTGCATGTATATGTGTCCCTACGGTCGCTTTCAAAGCGTTATGTTCGATCGTGATACGCTGATCATTTCCTACGATCACGCTCGTGGCGAGCCCCGCGGCAGCCGTCGCCGTGATGCTGATCATGCTGCTCAACATTTAGGTGACTGCATCGACTGCGAACTGTGCGTGCAGGTTTGTCCAACGGGCATTGATATCCGTGATGGCCTGCAGTTTCAGTGCATCGCCTGTGCGGCCTGCATTGATGCCTGTGATAGCGTCATGGATCAAATGGGGTATGACCGTGGCCTGGTACGCTATTCAACAGAGAATGCTTTGGAGCATGGTAAACCCATCAACATTCTACGCCCTCGCTTGCTGGGATATGCAGCGGTCATGGCAGTCATGGTCAGCCTCTTTGTTTACAGCCTATCCACACGTATCCCCATGGGAATTGATGTCATCCGCGACCGCAATGCTCTGTACCGAGAGAGCAGTGAGGGTTTGATTGAAAACAGTTATGTACTTAATATCATGAACAAGGCTCAGGAGCCTGAGCACGTGGCCATCAGCTTAAGTGGCATGCCCAAAGGAGCTCAACTTGAAGGTCGCCAGCAACTCCTCTTGGCTCCTGGCGAGATGCGTAGCGTTACCGAAACGGTAGAAGATGACCCCAGTGAATTGAAAGAACGTGAAATTCCTATCGAGTTTCATTTAATTAATCAGAACCATCCCGACCAGCATGTGGACTCTACGAGCCGTTTCTTCGCTCCGTCCACGCCATGAGTACAACGCTATGAGTACTAAGGAACAGCGTATTGATAAAGGCCCGGCTTACCGGCAGTTCTGGTTCTGGTTTGTGATGGGCTTGCCCCTGATCGCCGTAGTGGCATCGCTAACCTCGGTCTATATGGCCGTACATAATATGGATAGGCCTGTGGTCAAAAACGCCTATGATGATGGCCTTGATATCAACCAAGACTTAAGTCGCGAGGCTAAGGCGCGCTCCCTAGGCCTGCAGGCTCAGCTTGATTACGATGCAAGCAATCATCGCCTGCATATCATACTGTCAGCCAAGCAAGCCTTGCTCGCAGACCCCATCACTCTCCTCCTGTCCCACCCCGTCGATGACAGACAGGATGTCACACCTCGGCTACAGGCTGATGGCCCCAACCGTTATGTGACAACCCTACCTGATAGTGTCATAGGACGTCGTTACTTTGAACTGAGCACTCCCCATTGGCGGCTCGTGCATGTGGTGGAATTTCCCTTTCATCAGGTTACCATTGGCAATCCATGACTTCAGCATGTTTTCATTGTGCGTTGCCGGTACCCCTTTCTGAACGCTATTCTTGTAACTTACTGGGACAGGAACGACTATTTTGCTGTGCTGGCTGTCAGGCGGTTGCGCAAACCATCGTAGCCTGCGGTTGCGCCGACTATTATCAGCATCGATTGCAACCGGCCACCTCATTTCAAGCGCTTGCACCTGAGTTACCTGATCTTGCGGCACTGGATCATCCGGCGGTTCAAGCTGATTATGTGCAACATCAAGGCAGTGTTGACCAGGCAGAACTTACCCTTGCTGGATTGACCTGTACGGCCTGTAGCTGGCTTATCGAACATCGGCTTATGCAATTACCTGGCATAGAACAAGTTGCCGTTAATTTCAGCACACAGCGCCTGCTAGTTCGCTTTGATGAGCGTACCAGCCCATCCAAAATAGTGGCTGCCATCCGAGACATTGGTTACCAAGCTCGACCCTATGTCGCTTACGAACATGAAATCCTGCTTAAAAAAACAGCAAGAACAGCATCTCGTCGTTTAGCTCTGGCAGGCTTGGGAGCCATGCAAGCGATGATGTTTGCGCTAGGACTCTATCTAGGTGAACGGCAAGGCATGTCTGCTGAAACACGCGACTACCTGCGCCTAGTCACCTTTCTGGTTAGTACTCCGGTGGTGATCTATGCCGGATGGCCCTTTTATCGCCAGGCGGCCATCAGTTTACGACATCGTCACCTCAGTATGGATGTACCCCTGACTCTGGCGGTGCTGAGCGCCTATCTTGCCAGCACCTGGGCGATGATAACGCACCGCGGCGATACCTATTTTGACAGTATCAGCATGCTGATATTCTTTGTTACCGCCAGCCGCTACCTGGAAACACGAGCACGTCTGTCCGCAGGAGAAATTCATGCCAATATTCAGGCACTGACACCCAAACTGGCCTGGTTAGTGGAGAATGAACAAACACAGCGTGTCGCCAGCGCATCCCTCAAAGTCGGTGACAAGGTCAGGGTCTTGCCTGGCGAAAGCCTGCCCTGCGATGGCAAGATCATTTCAGGACACACCCTGATTGGAGAAAGCCTGTTGACCGGCGAAAGCCTGCCTCTGGAAAAAGGCCCTAATGATCTGGTCATCGCTGGCAGTCAAAACCTGGAGCAGACTTTAACCTTGGAAGTTACCGCCGTGGGTACGGCTACGGTGCTTGCTGGCCTGGAACGCCTGCTTAATCGCGCCCAAGCAGAAAAACCCCATGCCGCCCAACTTGCCGATCGCGTTGCTGCCTGGTTGATTGCAGGTATCCTGGTAGCCACGGTGGCGACATACACCTACTGGCATGTGCACCATTCTGAACACGCTTTCTGGTACGCTTTGGCTGTCCTCATCGTCACATGCCCCTGCGCGCTGGCATTAGCCGTTCCTGCTGCCTGGACGATTAGCACGACCACCTTGGCGAAACAAGGTTTTCTGATCGGACGAGGTCATGTACTTGAAACCTTGCAAAATATTACAACGGTCCTGTTTGACAAGACCGGGACCT
>JABEVH010000008.1 GCA_013043915.1 Pseudomonadales bacterium | reverse complement strand
CTCCTGGCTGTACCGGTGGCAAGCTGATGCTTTGGCGCAACACATCGATATTCATGCAAAGAGGCCCCAGCAAGGCGGTGTCTTCCTCAGGCCCTGGCACCGGCCTACCCAGATGCACGGCATGGTTGTACCAGTAGGCTGTAAACAAGAGATTTACCCCGGCGTCCATGACCACGCCGCGACGTCCATCTGCCAGGCGCTTGCACCCCAGTACGCTAGTAATCAACTGCTGCGCATCATCCACCACAGCCCGGCCTGATTCCAAGATCAGGCATGGCCTGGCCCTGCCGCGCTCCAGCCGCTGAGCCGTACATCGCATTAGCGTCTCACCGATCAGGGATGCATACCTGTCAAGATCAGGTACGCTCTGCTCGGGAGGCAGATAAACCCCTTGTAAGGCATTACATGAAGGTAACCCACCACCTATATCCAGACTCTGGATATGACACTTGGTTTCTTCCTCCATGGCATCCATAAATGCACACATTTTTTCCACCTGAACGGCGTAAGCGCGCGGCTCAAGAATGTAAGTACCGATGTGACAATGCAGACCCGTCAGCTGTAGATGTGGGCTTTGCGCAATAAAATGCGCAGCTTCCCTTGCCTGTCCTGATTCAAGATTAAAACCAAATCGACTCCACGGCTCACTGTAGCCAGTCGCAAGATTCAAGCGCAGGGTCAACGCAACGACTTTGCCTGCCGCAGCGGCTAAGCTCTCAATCAACCGTAATTCATCGCCATGATCAACATGCAGATGTGCTCCCTCTTCAATCGCTCGCTGTAGGATACCGGCCTGCTTGGCGGGGCCATTAAATAAAATTCTTGAGCCAGGCACTCCGAGCGACCGTGCACGTTCATACTCATGAGCAGAGACCACCTCTGCCCATGACCCTTCCTGATGCAAAATATTGCAGACTGCTGGGTTGTAATTGGTTTTGTAAGACCACCCGTGTATAACCTCCGGATAATATCGGCGAAAGCTGCTTATCAGGTTTCGAATATTGTCGCGTAGCCTTTGTTCACTGGTAACAAACAGGGGTGAGCCATAACGCTGTATCAAACGTTCTACCGGCACATCAAAAACTTCAGTGCGCAGGTTCTGTTGCATGGTTTGTCGACCAAACTTGTTGATCAAGCCTAGCCGATGTGGACGTATCATGGGCGTTTCAAAGGGAAAACTTGCTGCATTCATGATGCAACCTCCTGTTCACATAGGCTGAGCATTAAGTCTTGTGCATGCGTACTGCTGCCACGCATGACCATGGATTCGTAGTCCTCCAGAGAAATCACCAGTTCCTCGGCATAACGTATAAATAGATGCCCTGCACGTGCTTGCGGTAACTTAGCCGGCAAATTGCCCGCCAACGAACGCAACAGCACTTGTGGCAGGTTCAGGCCACACCCCTCACTCAAATAGATCCACGCTGGAAAACGTGGGTTAATCTCAATCAGATGGAATTGCCCTTCTCGATCACGCAACATTTCAACTTCCAGAGGACCTCGCCATTGCAGGTTCTTGACCAGACATTGCGCAGCCTCCAGCAAAGGAGGGCATGACACACTCATACCTGCCCAGGCTTTACCTTTTTCAGTAACAGCCTGTTTGCGCATCATGACAGCAGCATAAAGGCCGCCCAACCCATCTCCGACACCTGCCAGATTGAATTCGACCCCCTCAATCCAGGGTTGAACCAGGACGGGTAGTCCCCACTGTGCGCTGATACGAGAAAATGCGGCCATAGCATCAGCGCGCTGATGAACTACCTGCGCATCGTAAAAAACTCCTTTGACGACCAAGGGATAGCCCCAGTCCTCCAGGCCTGATGCATGAAACTGCGTCGCACTGCTGACCGTACGCACTGGAGGCGTCTGAACACCTGCTTGCTCGCATAACTCTGGCAAATGATCTTTTGAGCGAGCCGCAATCTGGGTTGCCGAAGGCAGAAGCATCTGTATGCCGTGCGTTGCCAACCGACCTTGCAACCGTGACATGGCTAACAATTCGCTATCAAGGGCGGGAATCAGTACATCAAAAGGCTGTTCTTCATGGATGGCAAGCAGACGAGCCAAGAGAGGCTCCTCTCCTCCACTGGGGTAAGGCAACAGGTAGCCTGCATGACAGACATCCCGGTGAAACAAGCCGCCATCAAGTGCGTCATAACCCAATCCGATGATGCGCCCCCTGAACTGCGGCAGCTCATGCAAACACCTGGCAATGGCATAACCCGGTCCCGGATTGTCAGGACGATTATTCATACCCGTAATAGCCACATTTAATTCATGCCAGCTTTTCATAGCAGGTACCTCGCCAGTTGTTCTAAAAAATGATCAACAGTCAGGCTTGCGCGGCTCGCGTCCAGATCAAAATACTGCGCCAGATGCTGCACAATCTCATCGGTATCTTCTTCTCGGATAAGCTCACGCAATAACCAGCTAGCGCTGGTATTCAGGGCATAACTCTGTCCGCTGTTGGCATCAAACAGGAAACCACTGTCGCTAACGGCAAGTTGTGCCAACCTACCCTGATCGCGCAACTGGCGATGTATCTTGCAAGACTCGGCTATTATTTGACTCATGACTAAACTCCTTCTGTAAATCGACAGTCACAAGGTAACCATCAAGGAAGGAGAGAGAAGGCAGACATGATGGAGAAAAAAAGAAGTTGGTAGCGCTTACGTTACACGGGTAGTTGCAAACGGTATCCCATGCCATAGACAGCCTGCACAAGTTCAGCTTCTGGCCATACTCTGCTCAGCTTCTTGCGCAAGTTCTTAACGTGGCTGTCAACCAGACGATCACTGACATCCAACTCATCATGACAGACCAAGTCGAGCAATTGTGCCCGGGTGAAGACACGTCCCGGATGTCGCATGAGCACCTTGAGCAACTGAAATTCTCTCGGTGTCAAATCAAGAACTTGCCCCTGGACCTCAACACGAAACTGAGCACTATCCAGCATCAGTGGACCTACGACCATGTGCTCATCCTGATGGGGTAAATCTGCCTTAATAACAGGCTGGAGATGATGTTGTGTGCGCCGCAAAACCGCCTTAACCCTCGCCACCAGTTCACGCGGACTAAACGGCTTGCAGATATAATCATCCGCTCCCAGCTCCAATCCAAGCAGTCGATCGATTTCATCACTGCGTGCGGTCATCATAATGATGGGCACCGAAGACATCTGGCGTATTTCCCGACAGAGATCCAGACCATCACGCCCGGGCAGCATCAGATCCAGTAAGACTAGATCAGGTAAATCCTGCATAAGTCGTGGCATCACCTCGCGACCATCCTCCACATGCTCATAGCGCAAACCAGCCTGAACCAGATAACGGCCTACTACCTCAGCCAGCCCAGGTTCATCTTCCACCACCAAGACCCAGCCCTGATGCGCCATGTCATGGGATCTCATAGAGTTTTGTGCTGCATCGTCGTGTCAAACTCCATGATAATAGCCAGCCCTCCCAAGGTAGAAGTTTCCGCACGTATGGTACCGCCTTGAGCCTCAACCACGGCTTTGCAGATGGACAAGCCCAAACCTGTGCCTCCAGCAACACGTGCCCTGGATTTTTCTAACCGAAAAAAACGATCAAAAAGACGCGGCAAGGCCCATGGTGGTACACCTGGCCCGGAATCCTCTATGACCAGACGGACTCCTTGAGGCAGACGTCGGGAGATCATACGCAGCTGTCCTTGTGTCTCCGTATAGCGCCGACAATTGCTCAAAATATTGGCGATAACCTGTTGCATTTTTTGCGCATCCAGCCACATTTGAACCCCTGACAGCCCGAGTTGCATTTGCACCGTAATCTGTCGCTCCTGCAACGCTTCGGTGAAACTCTCCCCGGTTTCACGCAAAAGATCATCAACAGCTACCTGGGTTCGGTTGTAATGTTGTGCACCGGCATCAGCCATGGCCAATTCCTGCAAATCTGCGACAAGATGCGTCAGCTGCAACACCTGCTCATGCAACAACCCCAACATACGATCATCAAAATCACTAACTCCGTCCTGCACCGCTTCCAGCTGTGCGCGCAAAACAGCCAGCGGGGTTCGCAATTCATGAGCAATATCGGCAACATAACTACGACGCTGCACTTCATTTTTCTGCAAGGTTTCAGCCAGAGAATTAAAATCCATCAATAACTGATGCAACTCGTGCTTGGGATCCACCGGTAATCGCAGATCCAGCTGTCCCTGCTTCAAGGCATGATGTCCCACCTGCAAGGCATGCACAGGCGTCATAAAATGACGGGCAATACGCCAGGCAACCCAGGCACTGAGCAACAGCGTTAGCATCCCTAGCAGCAACAGATGCATGCGCTGATGCTTCAGGTATAAGCCTACTGACGTAGCGGGTATTGGCGGTTGTGGACGTAAAAGAAGCCAGCCCACCACTTGGTCATGCGCCCGTATTGGCTGGCGCAACCAGTTCAGCCCCTCATGCCTGGGCATATGCCCCAGTAGGACATGACCTTGGGCATCCAACAAGGTCAACCTGGGCATTAATCCCATAATTTCCGGGGGAAACCTTGGCATACCCTCTGGTAAGGGCATCATGCCTGGTGGTGGAGGTCGCATCATCCTCAGGACTCTACCCCACCCCTCATCCTGTTCATAAAAAGAAGCCACCACCGGGAGCGCTGCTTCCAACTGGTCCTTATCAGCTTCAGCCCAATAGTGGCCAATATCGCTCTGCATGGAATACTGCACCGCCACCAGCAACAATGCTACGGCTGGCAAGAGCATGGAAACAAGAGAAACAAAAAGCCGTTGACTGATGGACATGCCTGACCTTACGCAAAATTTATGCATGTACCTTAGCTCAGTAAACAGCGAGCTGCCAACCCTTAAACCTATCTCCTCCCGCACGTTACCCCGCGATCAGTCCCAGCATTTCACCTGATCTACCCGGCTAATCTTAGTCAACACGAAACAGCCCATACCGCTTCCGCCGATACCCGTGTTTCCCTGTGCATTGCAAAAACACCTCCGTACCCATAAAACTCTAGAGATTTTTCCCCTACAGAATCAAATGACTACTATCCGAATAAAAAATCAATCATCATCATTTTTAGATTCGCGGCTATTCTTTAGTATAGCGCCCGTTTTTGCGTCAACGGCCAGCTCTTGAGTATTGTGGTGAGCACGAATATCGAATGAGTAGCGCAATCCACTTCCACCCAGCTTATGCTCTAATTCAATCTCAACGATAGTTCCAGGATATGATTTCATCGCAATAGCTTCAGCCTGCTCTAACGTAATTTTTGCTTCTCCTGCATATTGACTACCCTCATAGGCAAACCCGGTCAACGAGGACATCACCATAGGCGCGGCTAGCAACATGCACTGGAATTTAATTTTCACACTTATACTCCTTCATATCATTATAAAAACCACATAATCATAAAATCAAGGCAACATTCTTTTAAGAACATTATCCTTTCTCACCACATGATGATAAAGCGCTGAAAAAACATGAACCCCTATCAACACCATGAAAATATTCCCCAGAAGTTCATGGTAGTTTTTTAATGACAATGCGTAAGGCAACGCATAATCCTCATCAATTAACATTGGCACTGGAATGCCAAAAAAATCAATCGATTTGCCTTTGCTTTCCAAAGAGAACACGCCTAACCAGGGCACAATAATTAACATGGCGTAGAGCCCACTATGAACAAAGCTAGATAGTTTTTTTTGTATTAACGGCAAAGCAGGCTTAATTACAGGTGGCGTGATAAACATACGCCATACCACTCTGACTATAGTAAACAAAGCTATCGAAAGCCCAATTTGTATATGCAAATAACCGATATAATATCGAATAATTCTGTTCGGGACCATGCCTTTTGTTTCTATTAAGCACAGCGTCAATATGATCAAAAAAGCCATCACCCAGTGCAGCGAAGCATAGTACCTGTCGTAGACATCAAGATTTCTTTTCTCAGAGCTTATTTGCATGATAGATGGACATTCAAAGTATATTGTTCATATTTTATAGCAGGGATTATTAAAACAAAATTAAAATTCAACCTTAAAACACATGAACCTGCAATATTTTCTCACCTAGTCTTGATTGATCACGTTATTAGACCATGCCGACAATGATATACGGACCAGCAGCCCCTTATTTTTTCCAGTAGCCAAGACAATGGTACCTTGGTGCTGTAAAACAATATTTCTCACAATAGCCAAACCTAGTCCGCTACCTACCGGATCTGATTGATTGCCTCGATAAAACCTATCGAAGACTCGCTCTCGCTCGTTTTCAGGAATCCCTGGCCCATTATCTTCAACCTCAAGCACAACATGATCAGTAGGCTGTCGGTAAATTCGGATATCAATTTTATGATTTTCAGGTATATAACGGATCGCATTATCAACCAAATTGATTAGCATGATAGACAAGGCCGCTTGGTTTCCAAAAACCAACAATTCGCCTAAACTAATAAGCCCCAAATCGACATTTCTTGACTCAGCCAGAGTCGAAAGCTCACCAATAACTTGCCTCGCCAGCGCATCCAGATCAACCTCACTAAAGGATACCCGTTCCGCATCAGGTTGTTGCCGGGCCAGTATCAATAACTGCTTTACCAAATGAGACATGCGCTTAATGCTCTGCTTGAGACGTTGAAATTCTTCTTCTTTTTCTTCACAGCGATCAGATTGTGTGATGATCTCGGCATGTAATAACATCGCAGTCAACGGTGTACGCAACTGATGTGCAGCATCAGCAATGAAGTTTCGCTGAATATCAAATGATGCCGAAAGCCGCATCAACAAGCTGTTAAGCTCTAAAACTAAAGCATTAATTTCACTAGGTAACTCTTGCGTAGGCAAGGGGCGCATGGTGTCAGCATGTCGCTCTTGCAGATAGGCAGTGATTCTTCCTAAGGGGCGCAAGCCGAAGGAAACGCCAAACCAGATCAAGACCCCTAAAACTGGTAGCAAAGCGACAATCGGAATAAGAGCATGCAGCGCCAATGAAGCAGCAGCGCTATTCCTGACATTTTGTGGTTGCCCTACCTGTATAATTTCTCCCTGATAGGTCAAACTAAATACTCTCCAGTCCTCATGCTGCCAGTTGACTGTACCTATACCGTCATTGCTAAAGCGCGGTAAAGCCCCATCCGGATGAGAAGCAAATATGAGCCTGCCCTTAGCGTTCCAAATCTGTGCTATAAAATCAAAATTGTCATTATCTGGAACATTTTCAATACTTTCATTATCGTTATCGTCATTTTCCTCTGTAGTATAAACAGGCAAGTTATTGGAATATTGTAGAGAATAGGCAATCTGACGCAGAGCATAATCCTGAACCTCATTAACTCCTGATAAAATATTTTTGTATGCAGCAATTCCAGCGATGATCACCGCAACAAATAATGCCGACATCAGCCAAGTTAACAGTCTCTTGCGAATGGACATATAGGTTACTCATTGCCCATTTTATATCCAACGCCACGTATATTTCTAATAATATTTTCACCCAACTTCTTGCGCAAATGATGAATATATACACCAACGGTATTACTTTGAATTTCATCCCCCCACCCATATAACCGCTCTTCAATTTTTTCGCGCGAAACTATATTTCCTGGGTTCTCAATAAGAGCATATAAAATACCAAACTCCCTGGGCGTTAATTCTATTAAATTCCCCTTAAAATACACCTCATGCTTCAAAACATTAAGAGCAATATCTCCATATATTATTTCTGAATCAGAAACAACTGTATTTCTCCGTAACAGCGCATGCATTCTGGCAATAAGCTCATCAAGATGAAAAGGCTTTACCAAATAATCATCAGCACCCTCATTCAAACCACCTATCCTGTCTTCCACAGCATCTCGTGCTGTCAATATAAGTACCGGGACGGGATCAGAACGTACTCTTAGTGATTTCAAAATATCCATGCCATTCATTCGCGGCAGCCCGAGATCAAGCAACAATAATGAGTGGATTTTTTGATTTAGCGCCAAATCTGTAGCCACCCCATCTCTGGTCCAATCTACCGTAAAATTATTCAGCTTTAGAGCCCTGCAAATGCTCTCGCCTATCATAACATCATCTTCGGCCAGCAATATTCTCATCAGAACCAAATCCATTAATAATAACTTCAGATGATATAACCTTGGCACTTGACGTTTTCATTACAAAATTCCCAAGCACCCTACCATCATAATATTTAAGACAGCATTAAAATATACTATTTTTTTGTTAGCTGGAAATATAACAAAACTGTCACATTGTACGCCTAAAGTCGCCACGCCGACGGCAATTACATATGAGTAGATCTAATAGGTAGTCATCTTTACGCTATAGGGGATAGGTAGATGAAAGGTAAATCTAGATTGCTGGCCGAGTTAGTGCTCGGCCTGATGTTGGGGGAGCTTAGCGGACAAGCTATGGCCTATGACTTAGGGGTTGTAGTCAACAATGCACCCGCAGGGGAATCTGCCCCACCGCCAGGCTCAGCACCTGATGTTGCTCCGACGCAGGGATCATTGTCAGCCTCTGAACCTCAGTCCGTCATTGGACAACAATATATTCAAAACAATGTCACTGGCGCATCCAATTATACCGACGTCGCCCAGCTAGCACCTAGCGTCTGGAGCGTCAGCCCTAACGGACCCGGTGGTAGTGATTGGCCAGGTTTGTCCATGCGCGCTTTTCAGGACGGCCAGTATAATGTGATGTTTGATGGTATCCCCTTCGCTGATGGCGCTGATTTTACCCACCATGTGTCGTCTTACTTCATGGCGAGTGATATTGGCGACATGGTGGTTGATCGTGGGCCTGGCGATGCAGGTACTATCGGTGATGCCACGTTTGGTGGCACCATCTCTGTACACTCCAAAGACCCTGGCTCTGATGCTGCGTTAACACCAACTATCTCCAGCGGAAGTTTCAATTCAAATTTAGAAGGGCTGCAGTTTGATACAGGGGTGATGCAAAACTACGGTGATTTCAATGGCTTCATCGACTACAACCATTTTACTACTGACGGTTACCTGACTAACAATCATTCCCAGCGAGACAATATTTTTGCCAAGTTCGTCAAGCCAATTTCTGAAAACACAGTAGTCACTTTTGTAGGCATGGATAACCGTACGCAGCAGAATGCTTCATTGGGGGCAACCACTGCGCAGATCGCTCAGTATGGCTCAAACTTTGGCCTTAACCTGAACCCAAACAGTCAGGCATATATTGGATACAATCAGGACATCTTTAATTCAGATTTATCCTATATCGGCATCAAGAGCCAGCTTGATTCATGGAAAATAGATAATAAAACTTACACCTACTCCTATACGCATGCTGGTTTGCAAGGGCAGGATCCTAACGGTGCAACGCCGAACGGCACGACACTTAACAACATTAACTTGCCTAATGACATCCCCGGACAGTCGTCGCTCACACATTACACTTCTATCGGCGACATATTGCGTGTCATCAAGGCGGTAGGTCTAAGCGATCTGTCTTTTGGGCTTTGGCTGGATCGACAAAGCCATAACTCCTGGACCAACAATATAGACCTCAGCTTAGGATCTGCCATTACAGCTGTAAATCAAAACGAACAAAGCTCAGATACCACCCTGCAACCTTATGTTGAGTATGCATGGCGGCCTAATACAGATACGACGGTAAAGGCTGGGGTTAAATATAATTCCTTTAACCGGTATTACAATGCGGCTGTAGACGGAAGCACTGGAGGACCTATTAATTACTCCAAAACTTGGAATGCACTCTTGCCTTCTCTAGATGTGCATTACTACATAGAAGATGACTGGTCGGTTTATGGTCAAGTAGCCGAAGGTTTTGTGGCACCTAATCTGAATGTCTTTTCTAATTCAGACCCCGCGTTTGCAACCAGTAACCTACAGCCACAGCACACCATGAACTATCAGACCGGCACGACCTGGAAAACTGACAAGGTGACCGTATCAGGTGACCTGTACTATATTGAGAACAACAACCAATCACAAAATATCACGGTGAATGGATTGACGTCTTATGTCAACATAGGCGATGTGAAGTATAAGGGCATTGAAACTGAAGCGACTTATTCCTTAGGCCGCGGCTACAGTCTCTACGGCAATCTTACCTTTAATAGCACCGACAGCCTTACCCAGATACAGAATGCTCCGTCGCGAACAGCCGCTGCCGGTCTTATTTTCAGTGATGGACGCCTCTACTCTTCACTACTCGCCAAGCAGATTGGACCACGCTACAGTGGATTTGATGTCTACGGCAACCCCAGTGTTCATCTCGGCAGCTATACTGTGACCAATTTTTCGGTCAGTTACAAGTTGCTAAATTATTTCAGCTGGACTCGTAATCCTAAAATTGAAATCGGCCTCGATAATCTTTTCAACCAACAAGCAATCATCCAATCCTCAGGCAATACCGGCACAGCACTCAACAATGCTAATGCCAGCATGGGTGACCCCCTGTTCTATACGTTGCCTGGCCGTAGTATCACCGCCACCCTGTCATCAAAATTCTAAGCTAGTCCCAGCACAAGGGCTTCACCACCGGTTCGGTGAAGCCCTATGCTGGCGCTCAGCTGCTTGATTGTATGGGGCTTTATAACTGCACTTTCGAGAGATTCTCCTCTCTGGCAAAGCAAGGTTTACTGTGATTGAGAAAGCGTTGCCCCTGAGGAGGGGAACTGTCCCTGCTCATAGGCTGAAAGCCGTAACTGATCAGTTGTTGAAAACATCTGTTCCCGCAATTGTTGTGCCTGCGACTGACGATCCTCAGGACTGAACGAGTTATTTTGCAAGATAGCCTGACGCTGACTCAAGTAATCGTTAACACGCGCCATCCAGGCAGTGTTATCTTCATCCATCTTCTGCAGTCTATCCGCTGCCGCCACACCCACCACTGAGCTTCGCAGCTGATATAACTGGTCCTCGCTGCAATGATGGATTTGGCAGTCAGCATCCACCTGCTGCAAATTTTGTAGATTTTGAGACGGGAGCAAACCTTGCTGCATCGCCTGGGGTAACTGCAGGAAAAGCTCTTTTTGTTTCGCTGATCGTTGCGCTACCGTCAGGGTTGTATCCTGCATCAGACGCAAACGAGCCAGAGTATATTCATCATAGGCATCCTCATCACCAAAAAATACGGCAATGACATCGGCATCCATATATTCAGGACGCAACAATTTAGCTTGTTGACTCTGATAAGCCCAAGCATTCAGATCAGGATGGTTCGATGCGCCGGCAGATGAACTTTGTTCACTGAGCCTCTGCAAAGCCAATCGATACCCTAAATAGCCTTCAAAGATACGTTCGGCCTGTTGATATGCCATAGGGGGCAAACTAGCGGCCATATAGGCTTTCACCCGCTGACGCAACGTAGCCAACGACTCTTCCCCCAAAGCTGACAGAAAGTAATCAAACAGATCGCGGAGCGAGTGACGAACGACCAGGCGTCCTTGACCATCGATGATCAATCCAGGAGGAGGATGCGTACCACGCAAAGACAGCGGCAATTGTTCCAAGCCTGTTTGGAAGACCAAGCCAGAGGCAGGGGCTGTAAGCATCTGCGGCAACGAAGGGGCCGTTTCACCGGCAACTACCCTCAGACTCCGCTCGTGCTTAGCCAACACTACGCAAACTAACAGCAATAGCCCTAATGCAACAAGCCCTGCTAGGACCAACGGTCTACGTACTCGCAAAGAGTCAAGGCGCAGCCTCCCCTGCGCCTTGACTACTATCATTTTAGAGGCCATTGTTGCGTAAACGATTACCTTGACTCTTGAATAACGTGACTGGTGACGTCGTGAACGGACTGATCAGGCCAGCCAACTGGTTGACCTCGTCAAAGTGGTTCTGGTAATAGTTGTCGCGAATAACCACGCCAAGATGACTAGAGCAACTGCTTACCAAGCCATCATTGGCTGCGCCAAAGAATGTCAAGTTACCCAGTCCTGTGACAGCATCGGTAGGATCAATGCCGGTAGTAATGTCACCGGTATAGGATGCATTGCCACTCCAAGAGTAGTACTTCACCCCATTGTATTGAGCATTACCACTGCCGCATTTGGTTGATGGCACACCGCCAGGAAATTGCTTGTTAAATGCTGTCGTGCCCGCTGTGGTCAGATCATACAATGCAGCTTGCGAATTTTGTCCTTCATTGGGATCAATGAGGCCTGAGAAAGCATTGACGATACCCGTAACCACCGATGTCCCCAAAGGACCAATGATATCAGTGACACCTTCGATGGCATCCGCCACCGATGATCCGGCATTGACTCCAGCTACCGTCGTCACCGAAGCCACCAAATTCGGCGCAACTCCCGCCACATAGCGTGCTGTAGGCCCTCCCTGGCTGTGACCAATGAGATTAACCTTGCTTGCTCCGGTTATTGCTAACACATATTTAACTTGAGTCAAAAGTTGCTCACCACGCACCGACGTTGCGTTAGCTGCAGATAGTTGAGGAACGAATACTCTGGCGCCATTGGCAGCCAAACCTTGCGGAATTTGGTAAAAGTAATCAAGCAGACCGAAATAGCTACCGGCTCCGAACAAACCATGCACCAACACGATAGGGTATCGGGTAGCATCGTAGTTAGACGCAACACCTTCGGTGCCTTCCACTGAACATCCTGACGGCGTGCACTGATAGTAAGACTCACTCGCCCTCACGAACGACGACGCCATAGATAAGAGCAACGACAAAAACACCAAAGTCTTCCGAGACATGGCCAACCTCCATTAATTTTTTTTAAATTATTGGGTTTATTAAACGCTCTTCAGACGACCACTGCCCTCTTGCCCCCTAAAGACGCTGTTTTTGAGGTTAGGTCAACTTCACTATATCTGCCATACCGTTTATCTGATTTTTTGATAAAAATCGCTTACAAAACAAGTGTTCACACATTTTAAAAATTAGGGTATCTCTTGAGAATCTTCCTGCCATCACAGGATCAGGTCTGATGCGTGAATACTTATGTGGATTCTGTGTTGGACGGAGCCGCTTCGCGGAGGAAAACAAGGTAATTTGATCGGCCAGTCTTAAAATAGTCTGACCCCCCTGCGTCAACAAGGGGATCAATCAACG
>JABEVH010000162.1 GCA_013043915.1 Pseudomonadales bacterium | reverse complement strand
TGGTACTTGCAGGAGTAAACCACATTCAGGTTGTTCTTGTATTTTATAGTGTAATCGCTCATACAAAACACTATATTACTGCGTTCTGTATATTGCAAGCGAAATCTAAGTCAACATCAAATTCCCGCTTTCCTCCCCATGGCTAAAGCGAGGGGGTTCTCGCGGTCGTGGGGTTGAAGGGTAGCCAAGCCCGAAGAATAGTTTGCGGCTCTGGTACCGCCTTGAGTTCATATTGCATCATTTTCTCCGTTTCCAATCGCCCCGGTTATACTCCGCATGAGTGAGCACAGCTCGAATATAGACCTTATGTCGGTTGTAGTGGATCGCCGCGATCAAAGCCCGTTTTGATGTAATTTATCAGTGAGTGCGAAAAACTCTGCCGATTCCATCCTTACAGGATCTTCGATAGACCCCCATAGTTTCGGGGGTAGGAGGGATTCCCTCCCTTTCCGCGTAAGCGGCAGTCGTCAACTGAGGGAGGGGGGCGTTAACTTGATCAGGACGTAGCCGTTGCTGAAATCACCATTGCTTCAGCCGATTGGACCCAGACCTACGGCATACGATCCTTGCTGGCCGAAACCTGCCCGATTTTAGAATTGCTGGCAATGCTTCCAATAGTGCTTGCAGGTGCGTGGCTGTGCTATCATAGATGGCTTTATAGTTAGGCACCCAAGAATGGTCCGTTTAAGGGCCGTTCGCGCAGAATCCGAGGACATGCATGACTGATTTTGCCAAGGAAATCACCCCCGTCGCTATTGAAGATGAACTGCGCCAGTCCTATCTGGACTATGCCATGAGCGTTATTGTCGGGCGAGCCTTGCCTGATGTGCGCGATGGGCTAAAACCAGTTCACCGTCGTGTGCTGTTTGCCATGCACGAGCTAGGTAATGACTGGAACAAGGCTTATAAAAAATCCGCTCGTGTCGTCGGTGACGTGATTGGTAAATACCACCCGCATGGTGACTCGGCTGTCTACGACGCTATCGTTCGTATGGCACAGCATTTTTCCTTAAGGTATATGCTGGTTGATGGTCAGGGTAACTTTGGTTCGGTCGATGGTGATGCGCCGGCGGCTATGCGTTATACCGAAGTCCGTATGGCTCGTATTGCCCATGAATTGCTGGCTGATCTTGAAAAAGATACCGTCGACTGGGTTCCCAATTACGACGATACCGAACAGATTCCTGCTGTTTTGCCAACACGGGTTCCCAACCTGCTGGTCAATGGCTCATCAGGCATAGCGGTGGGCATGGCCACCAACATGCCGCCTCACAACCTGATTGAAGTGATCAATGCTTGTCTGGCTTTGCTTGATGATGGCGAAGCCAGTATCGATGATCTCATGCGGCATATTACGGGTCCTGATTTTCCGACCGCAGGTATTATCAACGGTCGTGCCGGCATAGTAGAAGCCTACCGGACGGGACGAGGCCGTATTTACGTGCGAGCAAGAGCACGCATCGAAATCGACGAAAAAACCAACCGTCAAACCATTATCGTTACGGAACTGCCTTATCAGGTCAATAAAGCAAGATTGATCGAAAAAATTGCCGAGCTGGTCAAGGAAAAGAAGCTGGAAGGTATAGCACCTGACGGATTGCGTGACGAGTCAGATAAAGACGGCATGCGTATTGTCATCGATATGAAGCGTGGGGAAATGGCAGAGGTTCTGCTTAATAATCTCTACGCCCAAACGCAGATGGAATCGGTGTTTGGCATCAATATGGTGGCTCTTGTTGATGGTCAGCCCCGATTACTCAATCTTAAGGATATTCTGGAAGCCTTTGTGCGGCATCGCCGGGAAGTTGTGACCCGCCGTACGGTGTTTGAGTTACGTAAAGCGAGAGATCGCGGACACATCATTGAAGGCCAGGCCGTTGCCTTGGCTAATATTGATCCGGTCATTGAACTTATCAAACAGTCGCCAACGCCGGCTGAAGCTCGTGAACGGCTGACAACAGCTTTGTGGCAGCCGGGTCAGGTGGTCGGCATGCTCGAGCGTGCTGGTGGCAATCAACATGCTTGTCGACCTGAAGGATTGCCTGAAGGCGTAGGGATGGTAGAAGGAGGTTATCGCCTCTCTACAGAACAGGCCCAGGCAATTCTGGAATTGAGGTTGCATCGCCTGACCAGCCTGGAGCAAGACAAGCTGGTGAATGAATATCAGGAAATCCTGGATAGAATTATTGAACTGTCACGGATTCTGGCAGAACCTGCCCGGTTACTGGAAGTTATACGCGAAGAACTTGTTGCGGTTAGGGATCTCTACGGTGATGCACGTCGTACCGAAATTGTGACCTCTCGCTTAGATCTGTCCATGGAGGACTTGATCAGTGAAGAGGATGTTGTGTTGACCTTCTCTCACACCGGTTATGCCAAGATTCAGCCGTTGTCAGATTACCGCGCTCAACACCGGGGTGGCCGGGGCAAATCAGCGACCGCTGTCAAGGATGAAGACTATATTGAACATTTCCTGGTGGCGAGTACGCATGATACCGTGCTGTGCTTTACCAGTGCAGGTAAGGTGTACTGGCTGAAAGTGTATGAACTGCCCCTGGCTTCACGCACATCCAAGGGCAAACCTATCGTCAATATTCTTCCGTTGGTGGCTGAAGAACGTATCACCACCATATTGCCGGTGAGAGAATACGATGCCGGGTATTTTATATTCATGGCTACCGGAGATGGCACCGTTAAGAAAGTTGAGCTACCAGCTTTCTCCCGCCCGCGTAGCAATGGTTTGATTGCCATTGATCTTGCTGAGGGTGATAGCCTGGTGGGGGCCGAAATTACCGATGGCACGCAAGATATCATGCTGTTCAGCGATGAAGGTAAAGCTGTCCGCTTCTCAGAACAGGATGTACGTTGTGTCGGTCGTCAGGCGATGGGTGTGCGTGGCATCACCCTCTCCGAGGGTGGGCGCGTGGTATCCTTGATCGTGGTTCAGCCTGAATCTGAAATTTTAACAGCTTCATTTAATGGTTTTGGTAAACGCACGCCGGTGGCTGACTTCCCTGCACATAACCGCGGCGGTAAGGGCGTGATTGCCATGCAAACCTCTGATCGCAATGGCGCCTTAGTTGCGGCTGTCCAGGTGACACCAGAGGATCAACTGATGCTGATTTCCGATCAGGGAACGCTGGTGCGTACTCGTGTTGCTGAAATCTCCCTGGTCTCGCGCAATACTCAGGGCGTTATGCTGATACGCTTGGGGGATACTGAGCATCTGATTGGTGTGGTACCGGTGGATAAGGTCGATGAGCAAGAGGGTGAGGATGCATCTTCTGAGCCCGAGGGTGGGGATCTGGTTTGAGGAGCGAGCAGGACATTATGCGGGTATATAACTTTTGTGCAGGGCCGGCGGCTTTGCCGCAGGCAGTGTTGACGGAAGCTCAACGAGATCTTCTGAGCTGGAAAGGTAAGGGCATGTCGGTGATGGAAATGAGCCATCGTGGGCATGATTTTATAGCTATAGCAGCTGCGGCTGAAGCAGATCTGCGTGATCTGCTGGGGGTGCCTGATCACTACCGTGTCTTGTTTTTGCAAGGTGGAGCATCCTTGCAATTTGCACAAATCCCCATGAATCTCTTACGTGGACACACCAAGGCAGATTATGTGCTGACCGGTATGTGGTCGGCCAAAGCAGCAGCAGAAGCGCGTAAATATACGCAGGTTCATGTTGTCGCTAGCGATGAGTCACACGGCTACCGTACCGTGCCGGCTTTTGATACATGGAACTTAAGTGCTGATGCTGCCTATGTACACTACACGCCGAATGAAACCATACACGGCGTGCAGTTCAACTACATTCCCGAGGTGGATGTACCTCTGGTTGGCGATTTTTCGTCATGCTTGCTCAGTGAACCTTTGGACATTAGCCGTTTTGGTTTGATCTATGCTGGAGCCCAGAAGAATATCGGACCTGCCGGTATCGTGGTGGTTATCGTGCGTGAGGATTTGCTTGGGCAGACCCTGGCAGGAACCCCCAGTATGCTTGATTATAAAATGGCTGCTGATCAGGGTTCCATGGTGAATACACCGCCGACCTTTAGTTGGTACTTGTCGGGCCTGGTATTTAAATGGCTTAAAAACCAGGGTGGGCTGTCGGCGATGGCGGCGATCAATCAGCGCAAAGCAGCCAAACTTTATGCACAGATTGATGGCAGCGGTGGCTTTTACCAGAGCCCTGTCAGTAAAACATACCGTTCACTCATGAATGTACCTTTTACCCTGATGAATCCGGATCTGGATGCCGTGTTTTTGAAGGATGCTGAGGCGCTAGGACTGGTCAATCTGGCTGGGCATAGGTCGGTTGGTGGCATGCGGGCTAGCCTGTATAACGCTGTGCCGGAAGAAGCCGTTGATGCGCTGGTTAGCTACATGCAGGATTTCATGCAACGCATGGGGTGATAGGGTCATGCGAACACTGAATGAAGTTCGGGCACGAATCAATGCCCTGGATGATGAGATCATGGATCTCATCAGTCAACGCGCGCGTTGTGCCCAGGAAGTCGCTGAGATCAAGCGTCACGATGACCCGTCTACCACGGTTTTTTATCGGCCGGAGCGTGAGGCCCAGGTCCTTGAACGTATCATGGCTAATAATTCGGGGCCGCTGGCGGGAGAAGATATGGCTCGCTTGTTTCGCGAGATCATGTCAGCTTGTCTGGCGCTGGAGCAGCCCTTGCGTGTTGCGTTTCTGGGACCGGCCGGCACCTTTACCCAAACAGCAGCCTTAAAACATTTTGGTCATGCTGTGCAGAGTGTCCCCTTGGCGACCATCGATGAGGTGTTTCGTGACGTGGAGGCCGGTGCTGTCAATTATGGTGTGGTTCCGGTAGAGAACTCCTCGGAAGGCGTGGTCAATCACACCCTGGACTCGTTCATGACGTCCGGTTTGTGCATCATGGGTGAGGTTGAACTGCGTATTCATCACCATTTTTTAGTGGCGGATGTCACCAAAGTCGCTGCGATATCGCGTATCTATTCACATCAGCAATCCTTGGCGCAGTGCCGTAAATGGCTTGATGCTCATTTCCCCGGAGCAGAACGTGTTGCCCTGCCCAGCAATGCTGAGGCGGCACGACGTATTCGTGGCGAATGGCATTCAGCAGCGATCGCCGGTGAGACAGCAGGGGCTTTGTATGACCTGCAGACCCTGCATGCCTGTATTGAGGATAATCCCAACAATACAACGCGTTTTCTGATCATAGGGCGAGAAGAAGTTGTCGCTAGCGGTCGTGATAAAACCTCAATCATGGTGTCGGTGCAAAATGGTGCAGGGGCTTTGTACCGGGTCCTGGAACCCTTCAACCGTCAAGATATTTCGCTGACCCGAATCGAGACTCGGCCCTCCCAGATCGATATATGGTCCTATGTGTTTTTTATTGACTTTGAGGGGCACCAAAGCGACCCCATCGTTCAGTCAGTATTCGCTGAGCTGCGAGCAGGAGCGGCTGAAGTGAAAATCTTAGGTTCCTACCCGCGTGCTGTGTTGTAGCTTTAAGGAGAGGGATTATGGTCCAGGGCATTGAAACGTGGGTGGCTCCTGGGGTGCGTGGCTTGGCTCCCTATCAGCCCGGTAAACCGATCAGTGATCTTGAACGTGAACTTGGGATACAGGATATCGTTAAACTGGCCAGCAATGAAAACCCCTTAGGATACTCACCCCATGTGCGTGATGCGTTGTCCTCGGCATTGCCGGACATGGCCCGGTATCCGGACGGGGGCGGGTATGCACTTAAGTCAGCGCTGGCCAGGTATTATGGTCTGACTCAAGATCAGGTAACGTTGGGTAATGGCTCCAACGATGTCCTCGATATCGTTGCCCGAACGTTTTTGACCCATGAACAGGGGGCGATAGTCGCTCAGTATGCTTTTGCCATCTATGCCTTGACCGTGCAGGCTATGTCAGCCCCCTTGCAGGTGGTCCCTGCCATCCATTATGGTCATGACCTCACAGCGATGGCACAAGCGGTTCAGGTATCAACACGGCTGATCTTTATCGCTAATCCCAATAATCCTACCGGATCCAGTGTCAGCCAGCAGGAACTTAAGGTTTTTATGCAGGAATTGCCCCCGCACGTCCATGTCGTGCTGGATGAAGCCTATCTGGAATACAGCGATGAAGGTGGTGTCGATGCGGCCACATGGATCGAACAGTTTCCCAGGTTGATTATTTGCCGCACCTTCTCCAAAGCCTATGGTTTGGCAGGCTTGCGCATAGGGTATGCACTGTCTTCTGCCCCGGTGGCCAACCTGCTTAACCGTGTCCGCCAGCCTTTTAATGTCAGTAGCTTAGGGTTGGTGGCTGCCGAGGCGGCCTTGGCTGATCAGGATTTTGTCATGCGTACCCGACAGCTTAATCAGGCGGGTCTGCAGCAACTCCGCGCGCCTTTGGAAGGCAAGGGGCTACAGGTATTGCCCAGCCAGGGAAATTTTCTGTGCCTAGATATGGGGCGCCCGGCACAGCCTGTGTATGAGGCTCTACTGCGGCAGGGGGTGATCGTCAGGCCTCTGGGCGGTTATGGCATGCCCAACCATCTCCGGGTCAGCGTAGGACTGCCGGAAGAGAATGCACGGTTTTTAACCGCCCTGGATCATGTGTTGTCATGAGTAAGTTTGCAAGGGTAGCTATTCTGGGGCTAGGACTCATCGGTTCATCTTTGGCTCGGGTATTACGTACACAAGGTTTGGCCGATAAAATAGTTGCTGCGGGTAGCCGTCCTGCCACCTTGGCGCGAGGGGTTGAACTGGGCATTATTGATCAGGCCTGCCTGAGTGTTTCTGAAGCGGCAGCCGGGGCTGATCTGGTTATACTGGCGATGCCCGTAGGGGGAATGCAGCAGGCCTTTGTGGAACTTGCTGACGTACTGAAAAACACATCAGTCATTGTGACCGATGTAGGCAGTGTCAAAGGGGCTGTCGTCGAAGCGGCGCGT